>DATHNK010000128.1:0-11948 GCA_035486075.1 Bacteroidia bacterium | reverse complement strand
CAGCCCTTATTCTACAATGTAAAACAAGAAACGGGATTAGTAGACTATGACTCCCTTATTTCTATTGCAGAAAAAGAAAAACCCAAACTTATTATTTGTGGGGCATCTGCTTATTCCAGAGATTGGGACTATAAAAAACTTCGCGAGGCTGCCGATGCTTGCGGCGCTTTACTGATGGCGGATATTGCACACCCGGCGGGATTGATTGCTAAAAAATTATTGAGCGACCCTCTCCCATATTGCCACATAGTAACTACTACTACGCATAAAACTTTACGTGGACCACGTGGCGGTATGATCATGATGGGTAAAGATTTTCCTAACCCATTTGGAATGACCACACCTAAGGGTGAAGTACGTATGATGTCTTCTATCCTTGATTCTGCCGTGTTTCCGGGCACACAAGGCGGCCCGTTGGAACATGTTATTGCTGGTAAAGCAATTTCATTTGCAGAGGATTTGACAGATGGTTTTGAAACCTATTGCAAAATGGTTATTGCCAATGCAAGATTAATGGCAAAATGTTTTACAGACAAAGGCTATAATATCGTTTCTGGTGGAACAGACAACCACTGTATGTTGATTGACCTTCGCTCCAAAAACCTGACTGGTAAATTGGCGGAAAACACGCTGGTTGCTGCTGATATTACGGTAAATAAAAACATGGTTCCTTTTGATGATAAATCGCCCATGGTAACTTCTGGAATACGTATTGGCACACCAGCCATAACTACAAGAGGTATTACTGAAAAAGAAATTCCGCTGGTGGTTGAATTGATAGACGAGGCTTTGATGAATAACAGCGATCCTGTAAAAATCAAGAATGTAAAAGAGAAAGTAAATTCACTCATGAAAAATTACGAACTGTTTGGCTGGTAAATAATAACACAAAACTTTCTACAATGATAAAAAATACAATAACCATTTTTACCGCTTTTCTTGTTGCTGGAACACTCTCTGCACAAATAAAAGATACCGTGCACCATGCAATGGGTGCCAATGATACGGTGAAAGCAAGTACCCTGCAACCTGCACAGGGAGCGGAAGTAAGTTACAACAGCGGTATTGCTGATTTTGGCAAAGGTGATTTCAAAACATCCATTACCGATTTTGACCAGGCTATTGCTTTGAAACCTGATTTTGAACAAGCCTACTTAAACAGGGGCAATGCTAAATTCAAAATGAAAGATTATGCGGGTGCAACAGCTGACTACACAAAAGCAACCGCACTGAATGCTAACGACGATAAAGCATGGTATGGGTTGGGAATGACTGAAAATATCAGCGGCACAAAAGAACAGGCCCTGGATGCTTTTTCTAAAGCTATTCTGGCAAACAATAAAAATGCGGAATCTTATTTTTACCGTGGGGAATTAAAATTCCAGAAGAAGGATTATGCAGGTGCGATGGAAGATTTCTCCAGCGCCATTGCCTTCAAAGCAGATTATGCTGATGCCTATAACGATCGCGCCAGTTGCAAAACAGAAACGAAAGATTACAAAGGAGCCATTGAAGATTACACCCATTCTATAACACTTAATAAAAGCGCTTACACCTACAATAATTTAGGCAGTGCCCAACGTAAAGCAGGCAACAATGATGACGCTATTGCATCCTACAGTGTTGCACTTGCTTTGAAACCCGACTATTTTGAAGCAATTAATAATCGTGGTACGGCTAAGTTTAATAAAGGAGATTATGACGGTGCCATTGTTGATTTCAACAAGGCTATTGAAATGAGTAGTTCCTATAGTATTGCATATAACAACAAAGCCTCGGCTGAATACAAACTGAACAAATACAAGGAAGCAAAAGAGGACTGCGACAAAGCCATTACCCTGAACCCTAATTATGGCTACGCTTACCTCAACCGTGGTATTGCTGAAGAAATGCTCCGCAAGCAATCGGATGCCTGCAGCGATTGGCATAAGGCAGCCTCCCTTGGAATTACTTCTGCCAACGATTATATTCAGGATTGCCAATAATTAATTGAACCCTATCATCATGAAAAAATATTTACTGCTCCCCCTGCTATTAGGTTCTTTTTCGGTTTTCTCCCAGCAAAATGTAACCTTCGAAAAGAAAAACTTTAAGGACAATATTAAAGGCTTTAAACAAGCCGAAGATTCACTGGAAATGGGTGAAAAGTATTATGCCAAGGGTTCGCCAAGTTATTATCTGGCACTCCCCTTTTACCTGGCAGCGGAAAGGTTTAATCCGGATAACGACCATTTGAATTATAAAATCGGACAATGTATGCTTTCGCATAACTCTCCTTTTAAAACGGAAGCGCTGCCCTATCTTCAAAAAGCATTTAAGTTGAATCCGGCTGTGGCGCCTGATATACATTACCTGCTCGGCAGGGCATACCATTTGAATATGGATTGGGAACCCGCTAAACAAGAGTATAGCGCATACCTGCAAACATTGGATCAGAAGAAAAACGCCAATGATATTGCAGACGTAAAGAAAAAGATTGAGGAATGCAACAACGGGGAAATATTGGTAAAAACTCCCACCCGTGTATTTATAGATAATATGGGCCCGAATATAAATACCAAATATCCGGAGTATGGAGCCATCATATCGGCTGATGAATCGGAAATGATATTTACAGCCCGCAGGCCCGGTACAACAGGAGGCAAAATTGATGATGGAGATGGAGGAGACGGAGAATATTTTGAAGATATTTATATTTCACTCTTTAAAAACGGGGCCTGGGCTCCTGCTACCAATATAGGTTCCCCGATCAATACGAATGAAATGGATGCTACTGCCGGAATATCACCTGATGGGCAGACCTTTTATGTTTATCGCCAGGACAATGGCGGTGACATATATGAAACCCACCTGAAAGGTGTTACATGGACCAAGCCTGAACACATGAGCAGTAAAATAAATACACCTTATCATGAAACAAGCGTAAGCCTTGGCCCTGATGGTAAGACACTATATTTTGTAAGTGATCGTCCGGGGGGATTCGGAGGCAGGGATATATACAAAACTGTTGCAGATGCCAAAGGCAAATGGGGAGAAGCGGTAAACCTGGGACCGGTTATAAATACCCAATATGATGAAGAAGGCGTACAAATTCAGGCAGACGGGAAGACACTTTATTTTAGTTCGCAGGGGCATAACAGCATGGGCGGTTACGATATTTTTAAATCGGTATATGAAAACGGACATTGGTCAGATCCGCAAAATCTGGGATACCCGATCAATACACCTGACGATGATGTTTTCTTCTCCATTTCGGCCAGTGGAAAACATGGCTACTATACCTCTATCCGCAAAGATGGATACGGGGAAAAAGATATTTATATGATCACTTTCCTGGGCCCTGAAAAACCGGTTGTGCAAAGCAATGAAGACGACCTGCTCGCAGGAAACAATAGCGCCGTTGCCGACGTAATGATGACTGCCCCGGTAGCTGTCAGTACTCCAAAGGTTACCTTACTTAAAGGTGTAATTACCGACTCCATGACACATAAACCAATTGAGGCATCTATTGAACTGGTGGATAATAAAAAGAATATTGTTATTGCCAGTTTCCTGTCTAACAGTACCACAGGCAAGTACCTGGTATCGCTGCCTGCGGGTGTTAACTATGGCATTGCTGTTAAGGCGGAAGGATTCCTATTCTATTCCGCTAACTTTGATATTCCGGATACTTCAAAATATACAGTGGTTGAAAAGAATGTTGCTCTGCAACCGCTCGATATCGGCAGCCGCATTGTATTGCGCAATATCTTCTTCGACTTTAACAAAGCCTCCCTGCGTGATGAATCAACTGCTGAGTTGGACAGACTCATTAACCTGCTGACCACCTACTCATCTTTAAAGATTGAAATATCGGGATATACCGATAACAAAGGCTCGGCTGAGTATAACCAAAAGCTCTCCCAATCTCGCGCCGAATCCGTTGTTAGTTACCTTGTTGCTCATGGAATAGCTTCTTCCCGTTTAACCTCTAAAGGATATGGCAAGGAAAATCCTATTGCCAGCAATGATGATGAGGATGGCCGCCAGCAAAATCGCCGGACGGAGTTTAAAATTACCGGAAAGTAAAAAACATGCCTTTGTCATGTTGAGCGGAGCGAAACATCTCTATTAAAATAGAGATTCTTCACTGCGTTCAGGATGACAATCTCATAATACATGCCAGTCGGGCTTCCCACTTTACACTATTTTACACTTTTACGGGTTTTAAAGGTGTGTAAAATAGAACTAATTACTCCTGATTATCTTAGCGTTACACACTAAATCCATTTTACACGGTGTAAAATGAGTGTAAAATACCTCAGTACTTTAATGCCATATCTTATTGATATTCTATTAATTACAATCAGTTTTACAGCTTTACTTCACACTTAAGATGGTGTAAAATAGAAAAATAATGCATTTTTGACAGGTTTAAAAAGGCAAAATGGGGTCGATTTAGGGTTTTTATATGTGCCCTACTAAAGGTACTTATCCCCTTAGAACAGTGAAAGTTACGAATTGAAGTTGATTTGGTTATGTCAGAATAAAGTCTCAACTTTGCGGTATAAAAATATCGCAAAAAAATGTTTGTCGGGGTAATTTTAGGGGGTATAATTGTGGTTGGATTGATTACCCAAGTCTATTTTATTGTGAAGGCTATTTTTTCTAAGGGTGAAAAATAATCTTCATAATATCGTTATCCGTATGGATGTTTTCCCACCACCACCGAAATATCTCAACTGCTACAATCAGGAATGTTCCAACAGCTAAGGCTATTGTCCCCTTGCTTAGCCTATCATCATTTCTAATCCTTCTTCTGCTCTCCGCTTCCTTTTCTTCTTTGTCCTTAACAAAGCCTTTAAACACGTAGCCTTTGTAGGTGCATTGAATATCTCTATTATTGAATTCTTCATGGTTAGGTTTCGGGGTTTCTTTCAGATAGCCCTCATTTATCAAATATGAAATTCGCTCTAAAAATACTCCGTCATCTGCAAACTCACCTAATTCAAGCATTAACATAACTCCGTTTCCCCACCTAAAAACATTCTCTGTCAATTCATCTTTAGAGTACCGTAAATAGTATATCTTTCTGTAAAAGTTAAGTGTCAAGTCTAATTTTTCTTCTTCTGTAAGGTGTTTATCCTTCGCAATCTTATAGCTGCAATGTTTTAGTATTATTTCCTTTAGGTAAAATGAAACGTCAGACCTATTCCTGGCCTCTAATCTCAATACTTGCATGAATCTGATTTTTTTGCCGCCTTCGCCCCCAACTTCGTACAAATCGTCTATTTTCCGTTTTACGGATTCTCCTGATAAGTCTTTAGAATATAACTCTATGAGTTCTGCAATCGCAGAATCAATCTCATCCTTTGGGTTTGTTTCTTCTTTATCCATTGAACAAACATAAGGAATTTTAGCCTATATTTGCATTATGAAACGAGGACGAGGCAGACCACAGAATAAACAGCCATTAGAGGGCGACAGGCGCAAGTCTATGAAGAAACTCACGGAGAACTACGAGGAGTTTATGAAGGGGCGCAACTCTGACCGACAAGATGAAAACGAAAACGGAAAAGAAGAGTTTGAAACAGTATTAAAAAAGGCTGTTAGTAAACGTAAGAAAGCATAATATCAAACATCTCCGAGCCTTTTTCCCTGTTGTTATATCGGAAACAACACTCATCAACGTATTGTTGTAAATACTTTTTACTTATCCAAATATGTGTACCTCTTACGGTGCGTTTTAGCTGACTGAAAAAACCTTCCACAGTATTAGTTGAAACTGCTCCGTTAACGTATTGTTTCAATCCATGCCGGATAGTCTTGTGGTCATATCCTAACGTTTCAAGGTTGGTATAGGTCTTGTATTCATCAGTCATTATTTTGGCTGACTTATCTACGTTGTCCTCAATAATAGGGAATAAAGTTGTTTTCTTAGTGTCCTCAACTTTTAACGCTGTTACGTTCCCATGCCTTTCTACCATTGCAAAGACTGTCCCTTTATCAGTATTTCTCCCAACATGGTTTTCTGCTAAATCCCTATTGGAATTGAAATACGTTTCATCCATTTCAACTGTTCCCTTTAATTGGGCGTTCTTCTTCTTTCTGCCCATTAGTTCACGTATGCTTATAGCCATACGCCAAGCGGTCTTATAAGTAACTCCTAACGCCCTTTCTAACTCTTTTGCGCTTACTCCGTTTCTTGTCGTAGTCATTAGGAACATAGCGTAAAACCAATATGTCAAAGGTGTACGAGTTTTATCAAATATTGTCCCTGCTGTTGGGTATAGTTGGTGGTAACATTCCCGACATTGATAACAACGCCTTGTAGTAATGCGCCTAAACTCTGCGCCCTCAACTCCGCATTTAGGACAGGCTTTTAATTCTCCGTAACACAATTCAAACAACTTATCTAAACAAGCCGCTTCATGTGGGTAATCTTTTCTTAAATCTTTGATAGTGTATTTTTCCATATTCATTAGTTTATAACTGTGGACTAAGTAAGCAAAAAATATATGCTATTTCGTAGGTATTTCGGGGTGTCTTGTCAGGTCTATAAATTGAACTCCGTCTATCGTAACACATTCCATTTTATTACTCTTTACAAGTTTGTAAATGTAAGAGGGCGTTACCTGCTTTGATAAAGCGTAGTTCTTTACTGTTCGCAGGTTTTCGGGTGTCAATTGCTTTTTCATGGCACAAAGATAATACAAATTATTCCATTGTCAACAACTGTGGACTAAAATAACTTATAACTAATTGATTCAGTTGGGATAAAAATGAAAAACCTTATTCAATCCCAATAAATTAGAACGGATATAACTGATAATCATTAGCCCACTGTTCAGAAGGGATAAGTCCCCCTACTAAAATTTTATTGACTGTTAATCAACATTATATAATATTATTTACTACTATGTATTGCATAATACTAAAATATACACATATCTTTGTACCGCCAATTAGTTAAAACAATGTGTAACAAAACCGAACTCTCAAACATCATAATTAAAAAACAAACAAATGCCATGAAAAAGTCAATCGTATTATCCGGAATTTTAGTTGCAGGTTTAGCCTCCAATTTATTCGCAGGTTCATTAACCAAAATTAACCTTAAACTGGAAGACATCCACAACAACCCAAAAAGGGAAGTTATGGTAGAACTCCTCAACGCAAAAGATTCAAGTGTAGTGTCAATTGCTGTCAGCGGAAAAGAAAAGGTAATGGAATTTACCAACCTGCCCAAAGGCAAATACCTGGTTTATGTTCCCAACATCGGAACAAAGGGATTCCTTTCACAGGTTATAAATGTTACCACTGGTAAAACAACCGTTGTAACTGAACAGATAATGGGCAACACTAAAACAGAAGGACAGGCAACAGTGCTTGCAAGCGCAAAATAAAAGTAGTTATGAGTTATGCCCTCGCCAATTCGGCCATGCTGAACTTGCCCGCCCCGATGAATCGTTCAGACGGGTTTCAGCATCCCAATAATACGGACACTATTACAGGCTATTGTTTGCGATTCCGAAACAAGTTCGTAATGACAATTGCACCTAAAGCATAACTCCTAACTATTACATTGGCCTTGCTTCGTCGGCGCTTGGGCCATACATGCCGGGTACAGGCACATCAAGCAGGCGTAAATAAACACTCAGTTGTCCACGGTGGTGGTACTGGTGATTAAAAGCCATATTACGGATAACGGCAGCCTTAGGCAAATTCAAAATCACATGTTCTCCGGCTTTAAAGGTCCAGGGCTTCATCATCGCTTCGTCGGAAACATTTTCCAGTTCCTTAATTGCATCGGCACAATTCTTGTCGTACATGGCAAGCAGTTCCGAGGTATTGGTAATAGGCTCATACTTAGGGAAGGCGTTCGGCACAGCAACATCAAATTCATCGCGGCCTATTACACGGCCCACCCAGGTAGGTATGCGTGCCACATGCGATGCAAGCGCCACAAGAGCATGCGATTTTTCATGCGGCTTAAAATTTTCTTTTACAAAAGGTACACGTTCCAGCATTTTGCGGGTGCCAATCATTTCATGCTTAAATTCCATAAGCATTCCGTCTTTAATTGCCATAAGTAAAAAAGTATTAATTGTTATTGGACAAAGGTAATTATTTGGAAGAACGGGTGAAATGGGGGAATGCTTTAAGTCACACTCCATACCCTGATGTTTGTGTATATTCGTAATTGTAATGAAATACTGAATTAATAAATACTTAACGAAACCAACAAAATGCAATACACACCATCATTAGCCAGGGAGATCCATGAACTTATCACGGAACTGAAATTAAACTCATCGGTAGATAAATTTATACAAGACGATATAAATTGGGACAGAATTTCCAAGCACAAACATTTATCGGAAGAGTTTATGGAAAAATTTAAAGATAAGCTCGATTGGAATTTAATTTCCGAACATCAAACTTTATCTGAAAAAGCTATGGAAGATTTTAAAGATCTGCTGAATTGGAAAGTAATCAAGATGCATCAAAAACTTTCGCCAGCTTTTGCTGAAGAACATAAGGAGGATTTGAACAAATAAGATAGTTTTTAATGCTCTCTTAAAATATATCCTGCAATTTTCCGGGACCCTTGCCGCCGCAACCAAAAACCTATCCTCCACGATATGCAGAAAGCCACGGCGGACAGTCCCAAGATCTTACGAAAGTTTCTTTTTCTGTAATGCTTTATTTAATGGAGCAACTTCCTGCAAAGCAGCTGGGCCATACCAAAGGTGGCATTCCACTGTAAAAATGCCTGCTGCAACAGCAGGGTCGGTATCAGTCAGGCTTTTTGCTTCGTCCACCGATTTTACTTGTAGAATGAAGACCTCCTGCATATCGTTCTCTTGCATAAATGGCCCGGCAAACATAATTTTGCCCGCGTTGGTCCAGGTGTCCATCAGCTTCATATGGGCTGCCATAGTTCTGTTCCATTTATCACGGTCAGTTACTTTTGCAGGGCCGGCATTCAGAATAACCATCACATATCCTTTCATGCCATAATCATCGGCACCGAGTTTTTTAGCAAGTACTGAATCGTACTTTACAGGTTCTGTTTGTACATTACTTTGCCCGAAACATAACGTAGCGGCAAAAACAAAAGCAATAAGGCCAAGTTTCTTTTTCATAGGCGTTGTTTTTATTTGATCATTGAATTTTATTTTGAGAAACAATTTTGACGTACGACGGAATCACGTTAAAAATAGTTACAGTTTTTTTATCAGACGGCCTTTTTGTTTTAAAAGATGGGGTGTTGCTATTGAATTTAACTCTTGTTAACATTTACTCTTACATTCACTTTACTTACAAATAAATTTCACACTGCAAAACTGGGAATAATTTGGACTATATTTGTAGTCCAATTTATATATATAAAGTAGTCCACTATGTTTTTATGGAATAGTATTAAACTAAAAAGTAAAAAGGGAGAGTTACCCATTTACCAGCAAATCAGTAATGCAGTTATCAATGCTATTAAGGAAGGCAAGCTGCTTCCCGGGCAAAAAATTCCCTCGTCCAGGGAGTTATCATTTCTTTTGAAAGTACACCGGAAAACCATTGTGAATGCATATATGGAACTGGATGCACAGGGATGGATATACACGGCAGAAACAAAAGGTACGTTCATAAATGACGAGCTTCCGGAGGTTACTCCCGTGAAATGGAATTTAAATGATGTAAAAGGAGGCCCGGCTGATAAACCGGGTTATTCATTTAAAATTAATACTACGATAAAAGAACCGGGTTCGACTAACCGTTGGATCAACGGTTTTCATGACGGCCCCGATGTGAGGCTGGTACCTATTGAACAACTTGCAAGGACATATAAGGGAATCATTAAGCGTCCATCATGGCTGCATAATCTGTCGTATGTAGACACTGCAGGCAACATGGATCTGCGCACTGTTTTATCGGAAGAATTAAATTCGACCAGGGGATTGCAAACTACAGCAGATAATATTTTTATATCACGGGGTAGCCAGATGGCTATTTATCTTCTTTCGCGTATCCTGCTTGAAAAAGGAGATAATGTTGTAGTTGGAAACATTGGTTTTTACTATGCCGATAAAATATTCACCAATTGCGGTTGCAATCTTGTGCGTGTTTCGATTGATGATGATGGAATGGATATGGAGGAACTACGAAAACTCTGCAAGAAAAAGAAAATACGTGCAGTATATGTAACCGCCCATCACCATTACCCTACCACGGTTACCTTAAGCGCCTCGCGTAGGATGGAGTTGCTTGCCCTATCGGAACAATATGGCTTTATCATACTCGAGGACGATTACGATTACGATTTCCACTATGAAAGTAACCCCATTTTGCCGCTGGCAAGCTCCGATAAAAACGGAATGGTGATATATATTGGTACGCTAAGTAAAACCATTGCACCCGCGTTGCGTATTGGTTACGTAGCCGCACCTAAAATTATTATTAAAGAATTAGGCAAATTCCGGCAGATAGTGGATGTTCAGGGCGACCCAGTGTTAGAAAAGGCGGTGGCGGAAATGTACAACTTTGGCGAGATAAGAAGGCACATGAAAAAAGCGCTGAAAGAATACCGACAAAGAAGAGATTTTTCCTGCAACCTGTTACAGGAAAAACTGGGTGATACTATTCAATTTAAAATACCGGAAGGCGGCCTGGCTATATGGGCCAAATTTGATAAGAAGGTGTCGTTGCCTGAATTATCGGCGAGGTTAATGAAACGGGGAATTGCACTTTCAAACGGATTAATTCATGATGCCCCGGGAAAAAAACTGAACTCCTGCCGTATGGGCTTTGGCTGGATGACTATGGAAGAAATGGGTAATGCCATTCATGAAATGGCAGATATGATTAAGAAAATGTAGTTTAATTCCTAAGTCTATCCCTGATATAATTTATTGCTGAAAATACCAATAACAGCGGGAAGGGAGCAAAAAGTAAAAAACAGAATGCACCTTTTACAATTGATTCGATATTTATATGTATAAACAGCAGTGGGTCCATATTGCAAATTTTTTCTGAACACTAAATTAGTGCAGCAACATGAAGACAGGATGAGAAACGAAAAACTTAAAAAAACAAACTCCTAATTCTCTCCCGGAAAAGAGTCCCAGCCTTTGGCGGATAACGGGTGCAGTTTACCTGTTTTATCGCGGAAAGAAACACCTTGGGCAGGCGTAACTATTTCCCCTATCCGGGTAATTTTATCGGAGAGTTTTAATTTTTCAAAATCTTTTTGGGAAACCGTAAAAAGCAATTCATAATCTTCTCCTCCGCTTAATGCAAATGACATGGCTGACTTTTTAAATTCCTCTGCAACCTTCTTAGTGTTCTCGTTAATAGGAAGCCGCTCTTCATCAATAATAGCGCCTATCCTACCATCCTCACATAAATGATTAACCTCTGACGATAACCCATCAGAAATGTCAATCATGGCTGTAGGAATTACATTGTGAGTTTTAAAAATTTCTATGATATCTACCCGTGCGCTTGGCATTAATTGCCTCTTCAAAACATAATCGTAACCTGTTAAATCGGGTTTTGCTTCCGGGTCGTTGGCAAATATTTCTTTGCCCCTGTTCAACACCAGCAAACCGGAATAAGCTGCACCTAAATCTCCGCTCACGCATATTATATCTCCAATATTTGCAGTGTTACGATAGGTAAGATGTTCCCTCTTTACTTTACCCAAAATAGCAATATTTATTATCATTCCACTATTGGAAGAAGTGGTATCTCCGCCTACCAGATCAACTCCATATTCTTCGCAGGCATAAGTCATGCCCCTATATAATTCCTCTAATGCCTCTACGGAATATTGGTTGGAAATACCTATGGATACTGTTATTTGCGTTGGTGTTCCGTTCATTGCGCATATATCGGAAACATTCACCGCCACCGCTTTATAACCTAAATGACGCAGTGGTGTATAGGTCAAATCAAAATGAACGCCTTCT
>DATHNK010000127.1:0-2063 GCA_035486075.1 Bacteroidia bacterium | reverse complement strand
CAGTAAAACGGAAGTCCAAAAGAATATTTCTAAAATAACGTTTATATTCATTAATAAATCAACGATTTATTTAGGCTGAAGCATTGAATGATACAATTGAATAAATGTATCAACTAGGTTTTTCCAGTTGTAATTATGAACAGCAAGTTCGGAAGCATTTTTACCAATAAATTTAATGCGTTCCGGGTTATTCAAAAGAAAGGATAATTGCGTGATCCATTCTTCGGGAGAATCTGCAATAACAAGATCGTTACCGTCTGAATATCCAACGCCTTCTGCTCCAATGGCAGTAGATACAATACATTTTCCTAAAGCCAAGCCTTCTACTATTTTCAACCGCATTCCCCCTCCAGATAACAAAGGTACGATGAAAATCTCGTACTTCTGAAGATATTCTATGGCATCAGGAACGGTCCCGTGTATAAAAACACCCGGAGTTTTCAGTTCGAAATATCTTCCCGGCATCGCCTTTCCTGCTATATGAAACTGTACCTCCGGAAATTTACTTTTTACCTCCGGCCATATTTTATTCAGAAACCAATCAAGCCCCTGCTGATTCGGCATCCAATCCATTCCGGCAATAAAACAGATGGTTCCTTTTTGCAAAAAACTATTATCCGGTTTAAATCGTTCCAGATCAGCGCCGGCATTTATTACATACAGTAAACCATTATAACCCTGCCTGCGATAATAATCACGATCTCTTTCCGTTATTGCTGCAATCGCATCAAATGCATGCATGGTTTCATTTTCAAACTGTTTTATTTTTTTTGCAAGCAAACGGAAATACCAGCTCTTTAAAGGATTTGATTCATTGGCAGCGAGCCTTTCCCATATTTCATGCTCAATGTTATGAGAGCGTAGAATAACAGGTGCTTTGGAATATTTTCGAAGTACATGAACATATAGTGCCATATAACTCCCTTCCACCTGAATGATATCAAATTCATTTTTCTGTAGAATATCTCTAAGCATCTCTTCAAATCGAAGCGACTTAAACCGCTTAACATTATACGGTAAGGTTGAGAAAAGACCACGCAGCATTCCGGCTAATGTAACGGTGGTATCGATATCGCAGGCATACACATCAGCTATATTTTCTAAAACAGATGGGTCCTGAAAATGCTTTTTTGTATTTAACGAAGCCAAGGTTACTTCATGACCTGCCTTATACAGATGATACGTAACGTTATAAGAAGCTATATTGCCTCCGTCATTCAGCGGAAAAGGAATTCTGTTGGTAATTTGTAAAATCCGTAAAGGAGCACTCATAAAAACTAACGCATCATCGTTTCAAAACTTTCCCAAAATAAGGAAGCTGTTTTGTCCCATGAAAATTTTTCGCGCTGTATTCTCGATTCTGTGATTAACTTTTCTCTGATTGAAGGATTTCTGTTAATTGTTACCATACCGTTGGCAATGGACTCAATTGAATCCGGATTAACAAACAAAGCTGCATTTCCTGACACTTCAGGTAAAGAAGTAACATTCGAAGCTATGATCGGAACATCGCAGTTCATTGCTTCCAATAAGGGTATTCCAAAACCTTCGAAATAAGGTACATATGTTAATGCTTGCGCAGAAGCCATTACCTTGCTTAGTTCGGGTGTTTTAACATGTCCCAAAAAGTGTATATCATGTCTGTGAATCAATTCATGATACAATAATTGTATATCTTTATTGCTCCACATAGCATTACCTACCAGAAGCAATTTCATATCACAGGTACATTCCTTTTTAAACTGATCAAAGGCCCTCATCAGATTCAGAATATTTTTACGAGGGTGCATAGATCCCACATAAAGAAAAAATGGTCTGCCGGATGAATATTTGTAACGTGTTTTAACTTTATCCTGATCACTAATCGGTACGAATAAGGAGTTGCAACCATTATATACTACGTCAATTTTTCCCGGATCAACTTTATAGGTCTCAATCAAATCTTTTCTAGAAAATTCAGAAACCGTGACCAGCCTGTTTGCCTTGTGTGCAAATTTAGGCATGTTCTTTCGATAGTAACGACCCACATTCGGAGGCAGATCATCCGGACGATGTTCGAAATT
>DATHNK010000126.1:0-5922 GCA_035486075.1 Bacteroidia bacterium | reverse complement strand
TGCGGGGGTGAGAAATCACGCCTCATGCCAAGGAATACCCATATAGAATCGCTAAGTAACCTTGAAAAAGGAACAATTGAGGCATTTGAAAAACTCAAGAGAGTTGACCCTGTGAGATTTATCAAATTAATGACCTTTCCTAAGATTACTTTCTTAGCAATGGGGTGGCTTGTTAATTTAGAACTTATTAATACTCTTTTTAAAGAGTTAAAATCAAGGGGATTTATTCATGGAGATACTCCATTATCTGAATTCAAAGCTATTTTTATAGGAGAAAAGCCACCCGCTAACAAGATAAAATGGCTTGCTCGTACTATTCAACTAAAATTCTTATTTCAATGCCTCAGAGATTGGAAAATAATCCACGATGAAAGAAATAATCCTGATGTAAATCTTCAACTCTTTTCTCTTTTTAATGACCTAGATGGGAATGATTTTAATCTTGGCACTCTTGGTTCATATGCTACCCATAGTATTGGAAAAGATAGTAGGAATGAAATAGAAGCAATCATGGTTGAAATATTTGGCTTAAAAAAACCATAAATCAAAAATAGTTGCAATGGTTATTTGAATTCTCAATAACCATTGCAACCACTAAGGAGAATCTGTGCAATAGGTTTGTGCTCCAATCACAGAAAATGGGCACGACAGAGACTCTTACCTTACATGAAGTAGCATTCCTTTATCTAAAAGACATTAAGGAATCTAACCTTCTTCCTTTTAAAGATAAACGCTCCTTTAAGAAATGGTTTGCTTCTCATAATGTTCAATTATTAGGTCAAGGCAAACGGCTCTTTGTCCTCAAACTTCAACTTATGAGGGCTCTTCTGGAAGACCGAATTAAAGAAGTAAAAAAAACTTTTGGTAAAGACTGGAGGACGGCAATACAGTCCGAAATGGATTTGTATTCAAATTATTTGTCTCTTATTAATACACCTTTTGATAATGAAAGCGCAATTACAAGTCCTATCGTTCCATTATATTCTATGCAAAACAATGAACCAATTGAAATCCCCAATAAATCACAACGAGTTCCAGGCGTTTGTTTATGGTGTCCTATATGCCGCACTGAACCTTCCGTACACTGCGGTCATCCTGAGCATCGTAAACGCAAGGTAGAATATTGCAATGATGGCAAGTTATGTTACAAGGTTAAATTTAAAGGCGGGGATGGTCGCCTTAAAACAAAACTTATCCCTGTAAATACTTATGAAGAGGCCATCCTTGCAAAAATTCAATTAGGCAAGGAACAAGCCGAACCGAACCCTAAAAAAATTGAAATTCCTGTATTGAAAAATACTAGCAGAGCTTCCTTCCCTCTACTCTTAGATTTAATTAAAGAGTATTGCGACCAAAGAAGCGATAAAAATGTTGCAAAACATTTGGAAGAAAACCTCTCGCCCCAATATCTAAAAGACATTAAACGAACCTTTTCTACTCTTATTGAGGGTTTAGAATTTCACAATATCCCTACTCAAACATTCTCCAGTAATCAATTCAATGACAAAATAGTTGGCTTGATACACGAATATCTTTTGAATGAGAAACAATTCAGCGCACGTTCTTACAACAAATACATGGATTCACTCAAACGTTTTGAAAGGTGGGTATCAGATGCCGGTCATGATATAGAAAAATGTTTTAAAAAAGTGAAACTTCTTCCACTGAACCCTGAACCAAAAGCAATCTCACAAGAAGAATTTGAAGCATTACTGAAAGTTACAACCGAAGAAAATGATATAGCGTTTACCCCCGGAAAAGCTAAAAGTATGAGACATTACTATTTTGACTTTTTACAATTTGCCTGGAAAATTTCACTTGCTACAGGGGCTCGCCGCCAGGAATTAGCAAATCTATCCCACTCCTGTGTCATAGAAAAAGATGGTGTTCCAAGGCTTCTGAAATTTGAAAATTACAAAGTCAATAATATAAGACACCTCTCTGGGAATGCAAAAAAATACCACTACATTCCTGTTACAAAAAGTCTTTATTCATTACTCATAGAATCAGGTTACGAAACCTGCAAGAAGACTGGAGTGGACAGTTATCTAATAGCTCCCTCAATAACTAAAAACCGAGATAAGGTCATTCCAAACATTCTCAGCCGTTCCTTTTCACATTTCTACTCAAAAACAGGATTTACCAGAGACCTTTCTTTTGGCAGCATTCGTAAGCGTTATATCACTGATTTGGAATTATTCACCAAAGGGAAGGCTGAAACTGTTACCGAGCATTCAGGCAGAGGTGTGCTAAATCATTATTTAGACAAGGAAATCCTTGCAGAAGCTGCACAAAATTTTGAACCCTTCGCAGAAAAAGCAAAGACGCGGGAAAATGAACTTAATCAGGTCCGGGAAAAATCCATTCACACAATAGATTCTCTTGAAAGATGAATTTCTCTATTAATAACTATAAAAACCAATAACAATGAAATCAAATTCTAACAATTATTTCGATCCAGACTTAGAGCGCCTCATGGAAGAAATATTTAATGACACTAACAAAGAGGCTGAAAAGGATGGAGCAGAAACTGGAACCAAAGGGCTTCCCGCTCTTTATGGTGACATCCTCGAACCCTACATTGGGAAAATCACCGCGACTTATGATGAACTCGGAGCTCGAATTCAACAAAAGCTTCTACCCGAAAAGCACCCAATTAATGCAATGATGAAATTGGAAAGGGCTAAAGAAAAATCTCAGGAAATTAATACAGAAGTTGAGAAGCGGGACAATCAAAATAATACAGACAAAGATAATATGGAAAACTTCCACCCGAATAATCTCATCTCACGGGTATGTACTGCATTGCTAACTACCGGAATAATATTAGTAGGTGAAATTCTTTTTAATTCAAAAGCATTTCAATTCTTCGGTGAAACACTTCTATTTTCTTTGGGAATTTCCTTCTCTATTTCCTTCAGTACTTATTTATTTTCTCACATGGTACCCCTATTTTATAAAGAGGCAACCACCCGCCTAAAACGATGGTTGGTGATTCTTATCTCACTCATTATTGCTTTGGCTGTCTTTGTTACTCTTGGAATTCTTCGCGCTACGATGTTTTCTCAACAGGGTATAAGTATTTCGCCAAGCTCCTTTGTAATCATTAACATGTTTTTCTTTATTGTTTCCTGTGTTTGTTCATACTACTTGCTTCCTTCATGGGCTGAAATCCAGGAGCACAGGAAATTTATGGTGAAGTACCGTGAAATTAAAAAGCGCGACAAAGAGATTGATAAATTTAAACAGGCTCACTCAGACCTTAAAGACAATGCAATGGGTGAATCTATGATACATTCCGATGCAGTGATTTATGCGAAAAAATTAGATGCACGGGTAAATAAAATGTGCCAGAAATCCATTAATACCTTCATTAATGCCAATCTCCGCAATCGTAAAGACAAAAAAACTCCTGAATGCTTTATCAACTATTTTAAAAACGGAGGTAATTCAATCACACCACCCAATACACCATCCTTAAACTAAAAATCCATATGAAAAGAACACTTATCATCCTAACCCTCCTCGCTGCAGGAGGGTTAGGGGTTTACTACTCCATACCAAAACAGAGTACAACTGAAATTTCTGTTATGAGGGATATCACCTCACAACAGCTTGCCCAGCCTGAAATTACGTCCATTATGCCTTTATATAAGTTGGATTCTAACGAGTGGAATGGCGCCATATTCCGCTTTTCAAATATCACTAATCTTAGTCTCAATCAAATGGTTGAGGTTACTATTCCAAGTGAGAATAAATGGCTATCAAATGAATTTGACAGGGCAAAGGCTATCAAAGCTTTCACAGGACAAATAACAAATATTCTTACTGTTGCACAAAGTGACACAGTTGGTAGATGGAATAGTTCTATCTATCTCCCGCTTTCGACAGAGCTTAACCTTCTAAGCCAAAGTTCCGCCCAGACTAAAGTATTATTAGCCTATACAGATTTGATGGAGTATGAACCTAATCTTAGCTTTTATTCTAAAAAAGTGCTTGCCTTGCTCGTAAATAATCCTGATAAAGTGAAACAATATTTAGAAAAGCAGCAGCCATTGAATAATTTGAAAGGGATTGAAGTATATCTCATTTATCAACCCGAAAATACGACAGATGATTCCCAATACCGGGTAGTATCAAATTTCTACAAGCAGATGCTTGAGTCTGCCGGTGCAAAAGTAACCATCACTCCCAACCTTATAGATTAGATAATAGATACCTAAACCGAATAAGGATGCAAACCAGAAATGCAATATTAAAAGGAATACTTTGGTTGCTCAAAGCCCTGCTGAAACTTTGCCTGCTCATTCTGTGGGGTTGTCTCAGCATAGCTGAAATACTCCTGCAACAAATCAATGAAACTCTTAAAAAAATTATCAAAACAAACCATTAAACTACCATGTCTTTTATTGAATCACTTTTTGACCTCATTGTCGGAATATTAGGGGGTATCATAAAGTTTTTATTCGAGTTTATTGGTGAGATTATTACCGGAATTCCTAAGCGGAAAAAAGAACATAGCGCCCATTTTTCCCCTGCCTGGGAGCTTATGAGTTTCTCTCAAAAGGGATTTTGTCTAAATGGGAAAAGTTGTATTTCTGTAAAGACAAGTTATACGGGGGCACTTATCGTAGGTGGCACAGGGGCTGGTAAATCTTCTACGGTTATAATTCCAACAATATTTAAAACTACAGGCACAAAAATAATCAACGACCCAAGTTCAGAGTTGTACATCCGAACGTCCTCTGCATTGCGTCACTATAAAAACTACGATATAAAACGGCTTAATTTCGCTGACCCTTCAGTCTCTTCGGCATATAACCCATTGACAAGAGCCAATACTTCTTCTGAGATACAAAAAGTCAGCTCTCTGCTCGTTTCAAACTCATTAGGAAATAATCCTAAAGACCCTTTCTGGAATACGCAGTCTGTCGCTGCTATTGCTATGGCAATTACGCTACTTAAAAGAATAGGGAAAAAAGAATACATTAATTTATACAACGTTCGGAATTTATTAAACCAAATGGGCGGCTCAGCGGAAAAAGTAGACGCTTTATTCAGCAAGTTTGCAGATGAAGTATTGTTTAATGAGTATAAAAGCTTTCTGAGCTACGACCCCAAATTAGTGAGTAATATTATTGCTACATGCAAAGCGGCCTTGCAAATTTTCAGTGACGAAGCGGTTGCAAGGGTAACTTCTTACGATGATATTAATATGGAGGATTTCCGAAAGAAACCCACTGCCCTTTACATTAATAACTCCATTTCGGAAAGTCGCTATTATGCAATAATAACTAGCTTATTTATGGAGCAACTGTTTTCTTACATTTTATCCCGCTTTCCCGCCAAAGGAGAACAGGATATTTTTTTCCTGATAGACGAGATGGGGTCGCTTCGTTTGCCTACACTTCCACTGATAGCGGCCAACATCAGGAAGCACTCTGGGGGCATTATGGCGTTAGTCCAGGACTATTCAGCTGTCATTCATAATTTTGGTGCATACGAGGCAGCAACGATAAAGGCCAACCTGAATGCCAAATTATTTTTTACAGGTGCGTCCAATGAGGTGTCAACAGAAATTTCAAAAACGCTTGGACGTTATCAATACGAAGATGGTAAGGGTAGAACTATCATCAGGGATTTGATGACTCCTGACGAGGTAAGGATGCTGAATCCTCATCGGGGCATACTTATTATGGGGCATCACGCTCCTGTATATGCACGGCTCCACCCCTATTACAAAAATGCAAAGCAGCGCAGATGGAGTGAAATGCCTCCGGTCAAACTCGGTAGTAAAATTCCCGAAACCGTTCCTTTATTGGATTTGGATAATCTTGATGCGTAAAATCCGTCAACATAGCGGAATATGGCAATATCTTAATGCAGCAGGGGTATTGGAGGGTGGTAGCGAGGAAGCAATTA
>DATHNK010000125.1:0-7096 GCA_035486075.1 Bacteroidia bacterium | reverse complement strand
AAACCAGATAAATTATGAAATACGGTGCAGTAAATATTGATCCGGAAATTATGGGTGGAACGCCTGTTTTTAATGGTACGAGGGTTCCTATCAAAACCCTTTTCGATTACTTGGAAGGAGGAGATACATTAGATATATTTCTCGATGATTTTCCTACCGTATCAAAAGAATATGCCGTAGAGGTATTGGAAATGGCCAAACAGACACTCTCCACAGAAAAAGTGTTGAATGAAAATTTTACTTGACGAGAATTTGCCCCGCACTCTTAAGACAGATTTCGGTAACGAACATCAGGTTAAAACTGTCCGGGAAATGGGTTGGAATGGCAAAAAGAATGGAGAACTTATGGGACTTATCAACGCCAATGGTTTCGACATTTTTGTTACAATAGACCAAAATTTGAGATTCCAGCAAAACCTAATCAAATACAATTTTTCAGTTTTTCTTTTAATGAGCTTTAGTAACCGAAGAGAAAATTTACAACCACTAATCTATAAGATAGTAGATAGAATAAAGTTAGGGGAATATTCTAAACTGACTGAAATTTCCTAATAAAGTAGTTTTAGGAAGCCATGAAAAAAATAGCATTATCAGTTTTTATTTTCACTTTTCTATCTGTTTTTTGTTTTGGGCAAAGTAAAGTGGATTCGACCTTTCATGAGCAAAAAACTTCAGCATTTATTTCTGTTAATGCAGGAGTAGGAATTCCTACCAATAATATTTATATGGAGAACTTAGCCGGAGGACCGGGAGGTGGCGGTTATGGAACAATTGGATTTAACATAAATTTATCAGGTGGGATTCCCATTGCCCAAAGCCATTTCGGGATAATTGGATTAATCAGTTATAATGCGGAACCATTTAATATAAATCAATGTTTTCTTGATTTGTGCAATAAAACGAATACCAATCAATTAGTATCCAGCAGTTATTCTGATTTTAAAGAAATTCTTCTTATGCCGGGAATATTTTTTTCTATAGTGGGAAAACCCTCAATTGACTTTAGACTTTTGGCTGGTGAGAACTTCTGCACACTGGCAGGTTATTCCTTAGCTGGGACTTCAACCCAAACGTATGGGGTCGGCAATCCGGGCGGCGGCAGCGGGTATACAGTGACCAATACGTATGATATAACTGCATCTTTACAATCCGCAACTTCTTCTGCAATCGCTTTTGATTTTGGAGTTGATGTAAGGTTTATTCAAGGTGAACATTTCTTTGGTGTATTTAGTAGTGATTTTATGTGGTCACAAGCATATATTAATACAACTTACAGTGAGAGTAATATTTGGAGTGGAAATCCGGAGCATTTTCGTGTAAATTATAACCTATTAAGTTTCACGTTCGGATTAGGCTACAAGTTATAAACAAAAAAATCCCCCCGGTTTCCCGGGAGGATTTTATATCTAATCTAAAACTTGTCAGCCCCTCTTTATCTCCCCATACTGGAAGACATTCCTTGATGCGGGTTCAGGCTCTGTCTACGATAGGATGGTCCTGTAGCGCCTTCCCCGCATGGGGAAGGAAGGGATGGGGCAAAAGATTACTTCGCTTTCACCAGCACTTCGTCAATCATACCATATTCTTTGGCTTCGGCTGCGGTCATCCAGTAATCGCGGTCGCTGTCGGCATACACCTTGTCGTAGGTTTGGCCTGAGTGCTTTGCAATTATTTCATAAAGTTCTTTCTTCAACTTCATGATTTCCTTTGCGGTAATTTCAATATCCGATGCTTGTCCTTCTGCTCCGCCCATTGGTTGGTGAATCATGATGCGGGCGTGTGGCAATGCGGTTCTCTTTTTAGGAGCGCCGGCACACATAAGCACGGCAGCCATACTGGCAGCCATACCGGTGCAGATCGTAGCCACTTCCGGAGTGATGTATTGCATGGTATCGTAAATACCTAACCCTGCATATACTGAACCACCTGGAGAATTAAGGTAAAGCGAAACAGGCTTCTTGGAATCGGCTGACTCTAAGAAAAGCAATTGCGCCTGGATAATATTAGCAACATCGTCATTGATAGCTACACCGAGGAAAATGATCCTGTCCATCATAAGACGGGAGAATACATCCATCTGTGCGACGTTCAACTGGCGTTCTTCAATAATTGTCGGGGATATGTAATCGTTCACTATGGAAGTTACCCGTCCGTTAAAATGTGAGGTAAAGCGGTCGTAATTCAGGCCGCTTATGCCTCTATGCTTTGTAGCATACTTTCTAAATTCATCTTGTTTAAACATGTCTTTATTAATTGTTAAAAGTCTTTATTTTGTTGACTCGGTTAGTTTATCGTATTCGTCACGTTTGATTTCTTTCGGTTCAATGGTATATGTTTTCCTCAGCAAATCTAACAGTTTCGATTCATAAAGACGCTCGTACATACGATTTACTTCTTTTTCATCCTGGAGCAATCTCTTGCTGGCCATGTCAATCTGTTCGTGCGGAACACCATTCCCCATATACCTGTGCGCCAGATGGTGGGCATATTCCTGCACCTCTTCAGGAGTAATGGTTATGTTGTGGTCTTTGTAAATTTTATCTTCTATCAATCTCCATTTTAAAGATTGTGTATAGGCTTCAAATTCTATATTGAACTGGACCTCATTCATAGGCTCTTTGTTTACCCTGGCGAGCCATTTCTTTAAGAATTCTGTGGGTAAAGTAATAACGGTATTCTTTATTAAATGCTCTACCATTTCATTGTTCAACTTCCTTTCTCCTTTAGGAGCGAAGATGGACATCAATTCATTTTTAAGGTTCTTGCGGAAATCTTCCGAGTTGTTCACCTTGCCGGGTCCGTAGATCTTATCCCAAAGTTCCTGATTCACTTCGGCAGGAACAATGTGATGGATCTGTGTAACGGTAAAAAGGAAATTATTGGTCAATTTTTCGGCTTGCTCTTTGTTAATGCTAAACATGGAAGCAATATCCTCAGTGCTTTTACTTAGTTCGGAAAGATTAAGCGTGATCTTTTCTCCAATTACTTTGCCAATATATTTTGACTTGAATTCATCGCCAACTTTTTTAATATTAATAATGGATGGCTTAAAGAGTCCGCCTGCTAAAATTTCACCATTGGCATCCAGTTCTACAAAGTCACCGCCAATTAAATCACCGTCTGCAGAAGTTTCCGTAGTCGAAACTGCTCCATAGCGATTAGTAAGCTCTTCCGTATAATCATCCATCAGGGAATCTTCAATCTCCGGTTGAAGAAGTGTGAATTTATGGTCGGCTGAAATAGGAACGGTGAAATCGGGAACCAGTCCTACTTCAAAACCAAATTCATGCTCCACTTCCTTATCCAGATCCACTTTATTCTCTACCGGAAGAGGTTCTCCTACCACTCTCAGTTCATTATCCTTTATATACTTGCTAAGGTTATCCGACAGCAATGTATTGATTTCTTCTACTAACACAGCCTTTCCATATCTTTTCTGAATTATTGACATAGGGACCTGTCCCGGGCGGAAGCCCGGTATATTGGCTGTTTTGCGATAGTCCTTTAATGTCTTATCCACTTTGGGTTTCCAATCCTCAGGAGCAATTTTTATGCGTATTACCGCATGGGTTTCATTAATGTTTTCCTTTTCAATATTCATGTATTTTGTATTTTACTTTATAAACTTTTTACTTTATGAACTTTAAACTGCTTTGTGCGGATGAAGGGACTCGAACCCTTACGTCTTGCGACACTGGCTCCTAAGACCAGCGCGTATACCAATTCCGCCACATCCGCATTATCCCCATCCCTCTATCCCCTTCTCCCCTTTTAAGGGGTTGGGGGGTTTGTGCAGGGGATTAGGGCTGCAAATATAGGGTTTTAAATGTGTAATTAGAGAATAGTTTACAGCTATCGGAAATACTTCTGAAATGCCTTATTTTTCGGGAGAATATATCTTCCTCACAGCCGATTCCACTACATTTTTTGGCAACAGGTTGGTCATAACCATCCCCAGTTTATTTACAAAACCCGGAATAACTTCTGCTTTACCATTCAACATAGCCTTAATTCCGAATTCAGCTACCACATCGGGTTGCATATTGAATTTAGCTGCTTGTTTGGCAATTTTTTCCATTTTATCCATGCCGGCCCTTTCCATAAAATGGGTTTCTACAGCACCCGGGCTAAGGCAGGTAACGGATACATTACTTCCCATCATTTCATGCCGCAAGGCCCTGGTAAATAAAAGCACGAATGATTTAGACGCTGCATAAATTCCCAGGTATGGAATAGCTTGATACGCCGCAGTGCTGGCTACATTTAATACATAACTTTTACCTGAATGCCTTCTTAGCAAGGGTATAGTATGGTGTGTCAATTGAACCATGGTACTCATGTTGAGCCACATCATATTCAGTTGTTCGTCGAGCGATAGTTTTTCAAATGCTCCCACTAATCCATATCCGGCATTGTTTACCAATACACTAATATCGAAACCGCCTTTCTGGCACCAGGTCAGAATGTCGTCGGCAGCATCAGCGGCCGATAGATCAATAGCATTATATTGTACCGATATTTTATATTTCTCTTCCAACTCTTTTGCAATTTCAGACAAAAGAGGTTCCGTTCTAGCTACTAATAGCAAGTTATATTTACGCTTGGCTAAACTTACTGCAAATTCTTTCCCTATGCCTTTACTGGCTCCCGTTATTAATGCGTATGGCATAGCCTTATTCGTCAAACTTGGCAAAGGCCTGTAAATGGTGATAAATAGGAGTTTTCTTTTTACCGTTCACTTTCGGTTTCTGCTTGGGTCCGCATAGCACAGGTATGTACATTATACGGCGGCGGCTAACTCCATCTTTATGGTCGGAATGGCCCACACGGTGCCACATGTGCCCGTGATGCACTACTACGTCTCCCGCAGTTGCTATCACCAGCACTTCATCCTTATCTTCTTTGGTATTACGGTAATACATTTTTGTGAAAAGCATACCAAACAGGTTTTGCTTATGTGTACCCGGCAATATCCTGAGGCCTCCGTTTACAGCAGACGAATCATCCAGGTAGATACCGATATTCAGGGTTTCATATACTTTCTTTCCGTAAAATACTTCGCGTATAGAATCGGTATGCCAGCCCATTTGTTTGAAACGGCTGTGCTTCGAGTTTACATAATGGTTGAACACAACCCCGTCGCGCTCATCTTCCGTTACACGTGCGGTTTTTTGATGCAATAAATGTTTAAAGCCTTGTATCCGTGCATCTATAGCCATTTTGTGGATACGGTCGCTCCATTTGGAGGTATAAGGAAAACGCTGAACAATACGGTTGCCATTTTCATCGTGCCCGAAAATAACAGGAATGCCATTCACCATTTTCTCTTTCGAGGCAATGAGCTTATTGGAGGCTTCCTGGTAACCTTCTATAAATTCCTTCACTTCTTCAGGAGAAAAAACGCCTGTGAAGTGTACGAATCCATACCTATTAAAAAAGTCCTGTTGTTCTTTAGTGAAAGTACTCCCTAGTTTGAACTTCGGATAGTTTTTTAACGATGATTTATCCATCTAATTTATTGTCGTGTTTTGGCTTAAGGGATGCAAAAATATAAAAAAATTCCTTTGCGGGCAGGTTAAATACTTTCGGGTTGACGCACATCTTGCCTGTTTACTATCTCAATTATTCAAAACTACCACATTTTGAACGGTTTAAAATTTTCATTTATTGTTTTTCCTGCTAAATGACACCCAACCATAAAACCACTCCTACCATAGTAGCCAAGTAAATTTTCGATTATCTTTGTTTAGCAAAAAGCGCTCTTTATGAGGAATTTTAAGAAACTGCTTTATTTTTTAGTTTTTATGTTAGGCTGGGGGTGCAGTGAAGGGCAGAGTTGGTACTGGGTGCAAAAAGAACCAACCGTAGGTGCAGATATTCCATATGGAGATCATCCTTCAGTTACGGATGGATATGGAAACACCTTTCTTGCAAGTATGAATGATTTGGTAAAATTTGACTATAGTGGAAATGTGGTGTGGTATACTTCTACATTAAATTACTTGCATGGATTCCCACTACTATCAGTTGCAATTTATTCTCAAGGAGAGTATGGTGCGGGATATTTTCAAGGGAATTTGGTTTTTGACAGCGATACTCTTAAATGTTCTAATTTTAGTTATTCTGCATTGTTAGCAAAATATAATTCATTTGGAAGCCCTGTTTGGGCAAAACAGGGTAGTAATATTGGAAACGGCATTTCTTATGGATATTCTGTTACCTCAGATATTAATGGCAATGTTTATTTGACGGGTATATATGCGGGAATAATAACATTTGATAATGACACATTGAATAGTAATTCTTATTATAAAACATTCATCGTTAAATATGATTCTAGCGGTAATTTGAAATGGTGTCGAAGCTCAAAAGCCGGCTCAGTATCTATCGCAAATGTTAATTCTGTTTCTTCAGATAGTATTGGAAATATTTATTTGACAGGTGCATTTGCCCGTGGAAATTTTAGTTTTGGGAATGATACTATATTTAATATTGGTCCTAGAGAAGCATTTTACATTGTAAAATTTGATTCAGCAGGTAATGAAATTTGGACAAAGAGTATACGTTCAGATTCATGCGGATCTATGCCATATTCAATAGCTTCGGATAAGACAGGCAACTCCTACGTTTCTGGGGTTATCGATGGAGAGGGTTCTTTATTTATTGGGAATGACACATTAGTAAACAAGCAATATGGTGGTCCATACCCAAATTTCTTCGCACGATTTGATGCAAATGGAAAGGCAATGTGGGGAAAAGAATATGCAACAATGGATAGTTCTTATTGGGCACTCTCTTCTGTAGCATGCAATAATTATGGTAATTGTTATTTGCTCACTATTGGGGAGCATTTAGATAATATGCAACCTTATTTTATGCTTAAAGTGGGTTTTGATACTTTTAAATTAGCAAGCACATATGAATTTCAATCTGCGGGGGTTTTGTTACAATACGATTCATCAGGTAATTTCCAGTGTGGTTCAATTTATAGCGACGGAGGTGAGGATGATGGAGATGCAATTTCAGTGAGTCATTCTGGGCAATATATTTATTTGATAGGTGATTTATATCAAGATGGGCTATTTGGTGCCGATAC
>DATHNK010000124.1:0-2192 GCA_035486075.1 Bacteroidia bacterium | reverse complement strand
GCGGTTTTCGTTAAATAAATTTTGCCGGGCAACATCTGTCCTGATAAATACGCCATCACAACTAAGGACATTACCCTTTATCAATAACATGTTGGCAGTTTCCGGGAGGTTATTACATCGCTTAATAATTTTACTTTTCGTATTCCTTACTTCATATCCCAAATGAATTACTTCCGGATTCATAAGTTTATCTATCGTTTCCTTTGCAGTTTTTATATGATCCGGATAAACTAAATCATCGGAATCTAAACAGTTTACATACTCACCATTTGCTTTTAGTATTCCAAAATTTCGTGCTGCCCCGCGCTCTGCATTCTCCTTTTTATAGTAAGTCAAACGAGGGTTTTCTATAGATTTTACAACATCTTCCGTATTATCAGTACTACCATCATCTACAACAATCACTTCAAAATCTTCGTACGTTTGAGCCAATACCGATTGAATCGTTTTTAAAATAAGATGTGAACGGTTATATGTAGGGATGATAACAGAGAATTTCATTTGCTATACAATTCGTTAAAATGCTCCCACATCTCTTTGATCGTAAACTTAGCCAATGCAAGTTCTTTACCATTTTTAATCAACTTCTGTCTTAATATGGGTTCTTCCAGGATTCTGCACATGCTTTTATATAGCATATCCTCATTTTTGAAATCAGTTATGATACAGTTCTCATTAGCTGCTCCAACTTCTTTTACAATGCCTGAAGATGTATATATCCCGGGTATTCCCAACGCCCATGCTTCAACATACACCAGTCCGAAAGCTTCACTCTCGGCGTGAATCGGGGCATGTATGAAAACATCAAATACCGGATAGAGTCCAAAAATATTTTCTTCAAAAGGTATTAGTGTATAGCTTTCAATCGGTAAAACATTCAGCATCCCATTTATATCCTTTGCGAAAGGCCCGGCTGCATTTCCCAATACCAGGTGGGCATTGGGATATTTTTTAAGCAGCATTTTAAATGCTGGGATGATATGTTGAATTCCTTTGTAATGTATGAAACGCGAAATAACCCCAATAACGGGATGTTTGGCATCTGTTAGTTTATATTTTTCCTTGATGGCTCTACCTTTAGTGGTGGCAATTTCATACATATCTTCAAAATCAAAACCATGATAAATGATTTTTATTTTGCTCTCCGGAACTTTTTCCTTTTGTATTAATACGTCTTTTACAACCTTGCTGATAGCCACAATATCGGTAGACAGGTAATTTATCAGTTTATCATATTTAACCGCATGAGGATAATAATCGTGATTTATGGTAGAGTTGTGCCTTGTATGAATACGCTTCCTAACACCCGCAATCTTTGCCGCAACAAGCCCGGCAAGACAAGCCTCAAACAAATGGCAATGGACTATGTTAATTCTATTTTTTTTAAGAAATTTCCGTATTTTAAAAACACTGAAAGCAAGGTCTAGCTTAGAATCATAAGGTAACCTGTAGCATTCAATATCTTCACGCTTTAGAAATGCCTCCATTTCAGAATCAGATTCATTCATGAGTATAAAATGCAGGCGATATTTTGAATAATCACAATTCTTTACTATCCATTCAAACGCAAATGACTTGTAAATATCGGAAATAATATAGCAAACATTAATCATGTATTTTTATCGTATAGCCTGTTACTTTTTATTACGGGCTTCGTGCAATTGCTCAACAGTATCAATAGCCAGCCATCTTTCAGGATGCATAGTGGAGCAGAATAACTCATTTTTTGCCAGCAACTGGTTCCATACTTCATAAAAACTTTCTGTAGGGTCGGTAAGCCTGTTAACCTTAGCCGGATTCATCACCTGTATTCCCGAACAATAAATATCGGAAACATCGGTCCGGCTTATTTTAACTACTTTATTTTGCTCATGAAAAATATAATCACCATCCAAGCCTTTAATAGGCGTAACGGGCACTACCATTAAAGCAGGCTGCCCCAATTCATAATATTCCTTCGCCAATTCGTCGAAGTCAATTTCAATAACGTTATCGCATGTAAGAACAAATAAAGGTGAATCATGGTATTTAACAAATGTGTTATAGATCCACCAGGAATTTCCTTTGCCTTCGGTATTAAAAACAGCGTCAACACCCAGTTTTATTACATGCTCCGCAAGAACGGCGCCTTTGTAGCCCACTGTAATATAAATATGAGGCACATGCCTCTTCAGTTTCTGAATCCCGCTTTC
>DATHNK010000123.1:0-3250 GCA_035486075.1 Bacteroidia bacterium | reverse complement strand
ATAGAGAATATGTATGTGGATTTCTAAAATGCAATAGAACACGGATGACGCGGATTTGACGGATAAGCACTGATAAAATCCGCGGAAATCAGTTTAATCCGTGTCATCCGTGTGCCATTTACCCTTAACCAGCCACCCTCTTAAGTATTTTTAACAATAAAATCAGCCGTTTTCGGTTAGCTTTTGTAGATTTGCAGCCTTTTTGCAATTGGTTCCCCCAATAATCTAATGAAAGAACTCGATATAGATAAGAATTCTGTACCCAATCACGTAGCTGTGATAATGGACGGGAACGGGCGTTGGGCCAAGCAAAAGGGCAAGAACCGGATATTTGGCCACCGCAACGGAGTGAAGGCTGTACGTGAAACTATTGAAGCTGCGGCAGAGATAGGTGTTAAGCATGTTACCCTATATGCTTTTTCTACCGAAAACTGGACCCGCCCAAAAGATGAAATAAACGGGCTGATGGAACTGCTGGTTTTCACGATCAATAAAGAGATTAAGACCCTGATGGAGAATGATATATCGCTCCATGCTATTGGTGATTTAAAGAGCCTCCCTTCTGCATGTTACAGGGAACTGATGAAGGCAATTGATAAAACGTCGTCTAATAAACGCATGAAATTAATACTGGCATTAAGCTATAGCTCTAAATGGGAAATAATGAATGCCGTTCGTTCTATTGCTAAAGATGTAGAGGAGAAGAAAATATCTTCGGTATTACTTAACGAGGAACTTTTCAGCAGTTATTTGGATACATCTCCATACCCTGACCCTGAGCTGCTTATACGTACCAGTGGAGAACATCGCATCAGCAACTTTTTACTCTGGCAAATTGCATACGCAGAACTATATTTTACCGAGAAACTTTGGCCCGATTTCAGGAAAGCGGATTTTTATGAAGCTATCGTTGACTTTCAGAAAAGGGAAAGAAGATTTGGGAAAACAAGTGAACAACTAACAAAAATGTTACAGTAAATTATGTTAAAAGGAATTATAAAAGTCTTGTTGCCCCTTGTATTTGGTATTTTCTGCCTTTCAGTCTCTGCGCAATCAAAAAATGGCAAACATCATAAAAACGGTAATCAAATAGATTCAACTGAAATAATTGCCCAACAGGCCAAACTAGATAGTATAAAACAGGATAGCCTTAACCGTGTGGCCTTGGTAATGAAGCACAGAGACGATAGTATTAACGCAAAACTTAGGGCTGATTCAAGTAAATTAGACCTGTCTGCTCCAAAGGAATATGAAATTGGGGCAGAACCCAAAGTAGTGGGAGCCCAGCACATGGATGTTTCTGTTCTGCTGCTTATTTCCGGACTTGTGAAAGGCGATAAAATAACTGTACCGGGTTCGAAAATTACAGATGCAATTAAAAATATATGGAAGCAGGGGCTTTTTGAAGATGTCCAGGTATATGCCGAAAAAATTGAAGGGAAAAAGATCTATCTCACGATATCGGTAGTTGAAAAACCCAGATTATCGAAATTTACTTTTATCGGACTAAAAAAGGGAGAAGCCAACAAACTACGTGATGAGGTAAAGCTGGTAAGGGGTAAAGTGGTTACTGATTTCCTGCTGGCCGATTTAAGACAAACTATTATACACCATTTCACCGACAACGGTTTTTCAAATGTTAAACTTGAAATAGATGAAAAAACCGATACCACTTTTGCCAACTCAGTAATTTTATATATAAAAGTGGACCGCGGGCAAAGAATCAAGATCGAAGACATTATTTTCCATGGAAACGTGGCCATTTCTTCCGGAAAGCTGCGCAGGGCAATGAAAGATACTAAGCGCAAAAGATTTTATAGTATATTCCATAGTTCTAAACTAATACCTGACAGTTATTCGGCCGATAAAGAAAAGGTAATTGATAAATATAGCGCCATTGGCTACAGGGATGCTAAGATCGTTAGCGACACCGTATATAAATCGGAAGTTCCAAACAGGGTATCTGTAGAAATTACAATAAGCGAAGGACACCGTTATTATTTTGGAGATATTACCTGGGTGGGTAATTCCAAATACACATCCAAACTCCTGTCAAATATATTGGGTATTAAAAAAGGTGATATCTATAATTCAACCCTGCTGAATGAGCGCCTCACCATGAATCCTAATGGAACGGATGTAAGTTCCCTCTATATGGATAATGGCTATTTGTTTTTCCAGGTGAATCCGGTTGAAACCAATGTACATAATGATACCATTGATATGGAAATGCGTGTGTATGAAGGAACAGTGGCTAGGGTAAATAATGTAACCGTTACCGGTAACGATAAAACAAGCGATAAAGTAATTATGCGCCAGTTAAGGACCTTGCCGGGTGAACTTTTCCGCCGGTCCGACGTAATACGTACACAGCGTGAGTTAGGCCAGTTGGGATATTTCGACCCTGAAAAAATGTCTATCAACCCTGTACCGCATCCGGAAGATGGCACTGTGGATATTAACTACGGTGTAACCGAAAAATCATCTGATCAGATCGAGCTTTCAGGCGGATGGGGCGGTGGCCTTGGTTTTGTTGGAACCGCCGGAATTACACTGAAGAATTTTTCAGCAGCCAGTATTTTTCATAAGGATGCCTGGAGGCCAATACCAACAGGAGACGGAGAAGAACTGAGCCTTCGCTTCCAGTCAAATGGATTGCCTTACCAATCGGTAAACCTTACATTTGTTGAACCTTGGGTTGGCGGGCATAAACCAAACTCGCTCAGCACCACCTTCTTTACTACTACGGAAAGTAATGGATTGCCTTCCAGTGATCCCAGCCGTCAATCAATTAATATCAAAGGCGTTTCGGTAGGATATGGAATTCCTCTTAAATTCCCTGACGATTATTTTACCCTTTATCAATATGTTAATTACCAGTATTATTCAGTCAACAACTATGGCACATCATTCATTTTTGCCAACGGATATGCCAACAGTATCAGTTATAAACTGCAGTTGACCAGGAACTCGGCCGATCCGAATATTTATGCAACCTACGGTTCAAATATTAAATTATCGGGCGAATGGACTCCTCCATACTCTGCTTTCCAGGGTCACCAGGATTATGCCGATGAAGCACCTGAACAGAAATATAAATACCTGGAATTCCAGAAATATAAATTTACCGGCTCATGGTATACCGAATTAACAAATTGGGCCAATAAGGAATCGGAAGGTAAACTGGCTCATAATTTTGTATTGTATACCAATGTAGGTTTCGGGCTTATGAATTATTACAATGCTGACC
>DATHNK010000122.1:0-3846 GCA_035486075.1 Bacteroidia bacterium | reverse complement strand
CGCAAAGGGGAAGTCAAAAAAGGCATGAAGTATGCACTTATCCATATCCCTACGGATGTTTTACCGAGGTTTGTTGTACTTCCCCGGCAGGGTGAAAGCAGGTATATTGTTCTCCTGGATAACGTAATCCGTTTTTGCCTGAATGAAGTTTTTGCCGTGCTGGAAATTGACAATGCCGAAGCCTATACTATTAAACTTACAAGAGATGCCGAGTTGGATATTGACCAGGACTTGTCTAAAAGCATAGTAGAAAAAATTGAAAAAAGTGTAAAAGACCGGAAAAAAGGTGAACCGGTAAGGTTAGTATACGACCGTGAAATGCCCAAGGACTTGCTTCAGTTTATGATTAAAAAGATAAAAATGAAACGATCTTTGAATCTTATACCCGGCGGGCGTTACCATAACTTCCGGGATTTTATAAGTTTCCCAAACGTAGGCAACAAAGATCTTTTATACCACTACCCTGCCCCACTCCCCCATCCTGAACTTAGCAAGGCAAGAAGCCTTTTCAGTGTGATAAAAAAGAAAGATATTTTATTGTGCTACCCTTACCAATCTTTCAACCATGTTATTGACTTGTTGAGAGAAGCAAGCATTGACCCTAAGGTTACTTCCATAAAAATGACCTTATACCGCCTGGCAAAAAAATCGAGCATTGCATACATTCTTGCCAATGCGCTTAAAAATGGAAAATCGGTAACGGTGGTTGTGGAGTTGCAGGCGCGTTTTGATGAAGAAGCAAATATATTCTGGGCCAACCAGCTTAAGGAAGAAGGCGCTGAAGTAATTTATGGCATATCAGGGCTTAAGGTACATTCCAAGTTACTTTTAATCTCCAGGGAAGAAGGCAGTGGCACGGTAACCTATGGCCATATTGGCACCGGAAATTTTAACGAGGATACTGCCAAACTTTACAGCGATTGCACCATTCTTACGGCCGATAAAAGAATTACAGGTGAAATTGCAAAAGTTTTCCACTTCTACAGCAATAATTTCAAAATAGGGAGTTATGACCACCTGCTTGTTTCGCCTTTCTTCATGCGGAAAAAGTTTATTAAATACATTAATAAGGAAATAAAGAATGCGGAAGAAGGCAAAGAGGCCTACATCATCCTTAAACTTAATTCGCTTGTAGATAATGAACTGATAAAAAAACTATACCAGGCCAGCGAAGCAGGGGTTAAGATCAATTTAATACTCCGTTCAAATTGTTCTCTTATTCCTGGTATAAAAGGGATGAGCGAAAACATAGAAGCCATTAGCATTGTAGACAAATACCTGGAACATTCCCGTATCCTGATATTCTGCAACGGCGGAGATGAGCGCATCTATCTTACATCTGCTGACTGGATGTACCGCAACCTTGACCTGCGCAATGAAATTGCCGTACCTGTTTATGACAAAAAAATCAGGGAGAAACTAAAAAAGATCATTGACATTCAGTTGCACGATAACACCAAAGCCCGCATACTGGATGAGGAGCAGGACAATAAATATAAACTGGCACTACCAACTGAAAAAAAAGTGAGGGCCCAGGATGCCACTTATAATTATTTTAAAGGCCGGTTAATTGCACATAAACCCACGGAGTAAAAATACTAAATTGTAAATGTTGAATGCTAAATGAAATTCACAATGAAGAAAGATATATCTCACATTAAATTCGGAATGAAATTCATTTACAATTTACAATTCACAATTTACAATTTCTCATGAAATTCGCCTCTATAGATATTGGTTCCAATGCTGTACGTCTGCTATTCTGCAATGTAATAGAAGACAAAGGCAAGGCCGTATTTAAAAAAGCGGAACTTATTCGTATACCGCTGCGCCTCGGCGAAGATGCATTTCTCAGAAAAAAAATTACCAAAGAAAAAGCGGACAGGCTTGTTACCACAATGAAAGCCTTTAAGCACCTTATAAGTGTGCATGATGTAATTGCCTACCGCGCTTGTGCTACTGCTGCATTAAGAACCGCTACCAACAGTGAGGATATTATTAAAAGAATACGTAAGGAAGCGAATCTACCAGTTACAATTATTGATGGGAAAACCGAAGCCAGCATTATTTATGCCAACCATGCGGAGGAAAATCTGGAACATGATGCATCGTATATGTATGTGGACATTGGTGGCGGCAGTACCGAGGTTACCCTGATAACAAACGGAGAATGTGTTGCATCCAAATCATTCAACATTGGCACAATACTTTTGTTATATAACAAAGTAGAGAAAAAATATTGGCTCGAATTCCGCCAGTGGATAAAGGATATTTCAGAAAGCAAGACTGTGGGCAGGCAGCCCATCAGCGCAATTGGTTCGGGTGGCAACATTAATAAGCTCTATAAAATGTCGGATAGGAAAGGCAATAAGCCTCTTTCCTATAAAAAACTGAAACTCATTACCGCCAAAATAGAATCGTATAACACCGAGGACAGGATAAAAATATTAGGGCTTAACCCGGACCGTGCTGACGTTATTGTACCTGCTGCCAAAATACTTCTCGCTATTATGAAGAGCGCCCGGATTCAAAAAATAATTGTGCCTGAAATTGGTTTGTCGGATGGGATTGTGAGGGGGTTGTATGCGGAGTATAAGCAAAAGGAGAAAAAATAAACGGTTATAAGCCGTTATTTTATTCTAGAAAAGTGATGTAATCCTGTGCAAAATCTAATACTTCACCATCCAATGGATATGCTGCACTTCGGATTTCATCTGGTATATTTGGATGCGTATTAACCCCAGTGTGAATTGAAATAGTAGTTTTAACCTCACCGTTTTCTATATATGAATGAACATTTATATCATAGAGAGCCGTTAAGTGTTCTGGATGTTGATCAAAATAGGATTTTTTCTCCTTATATAGTTCTTGCGCTATTTCGTGAATATTCTCTACATACTCATTAATTGAAAGTTTGGATTTTTCCATGATTAGATGATTTAAAAGTTAATAATCGTACCAAAAAGTCTAGGTCTTCAACCTGCCTTTCCAATAATATTATACTCTCAAATACCTTGCCAAACTTTCTGAATGACAAAATAACCCAATATAAGCCGTTATTTTGCAGGGTATATCATGGATAATGTAGTTTAACCTTAGTAGAAAAAACAGATAGAAATTAATTAACCTTATTAATTGCAATAAGGTTAAAATTTGGCAGGAGTTTTGTTTTCTACTAAGGTTTAAAACATAATAAGCCGTTATTTTATTTGCCCGCCGGGCTTCCGACTTCAAACACCCTGACCGTATCGTTATACTTTTCACAAAGTATATTCTTTTCAATCCTCACTTCCGATGAAAGGGTATCAGGAGCCATAGAGGCATCTTCCATAATCGTTTTCAGGTGAAAGGTGCGGATACGGTTTTTAGATACGTAAAACAGATCATCCCCTCTGACCTCAAAACTTGTTAGCCCGGTTATAGGTATCGTTTTATAGTAGGAACCAAAAGAATCAAAAACAAATATTCCCTGTGCGGAATCATTCAGGTAAACGAAGTTATTGTACTCCATCAAATAATCCGGATTAAGCGGGGTGCCTATAGATTGAGCAAGGTTGCCCGTTTTCTGCACCACGCTCAGGTTCACATCCAGCCTGATGAGTTGAAAATTCTGGGCATCATAAAGCCACACCCCGTTATCATGCGAGGTGCAAGCAAGGGTTGCTAAAGGAAAACCCACATCGGCAGGGCTAAACGGGTTGCCATTTTGACTGAGGGTATTGTCCAGCAAAACTACTTCGGGAAAGTCCCTGTAAAAGACCAGCATCTTCAAAGGGTCATTCGCATCAATGGAAGTAATTCTGCCATACGATTTATCGCTATAACTGAATAAAAGTTTTCCCTGTG
>DATHNK010000121.1:0-5216 GCA_035486075.1 Bacteroidia bacterium | reverse complement strand
TGTTGGTTTTGGTGGTTATTTTCTCTTTACCAGACTGTAGAGATTGCTTCGTTCCTCGCAATGACGAAAGTATAAATTCATCATTGTGGTCGCTGCCACGCATAATGGAGCCACCAAAGCCGGAGCCAAAATCAAAACCTTTAACAGCGTTAATGCTTAGCATGGCTTTGCCTAAATCCGCCGGGAGTTTATCGAACACGGGTTCTCCAAGACCCGGAGGCACATTGCGAATTAACCCTCGAATTATTCCTCCGACTGAATCACCTTCTTGTCTTATTTGTTCAATCAGTTTCAGCATTTTGTCTGATGCTGATTTATTCGGGCATCTCACCAGGCTTGCATCTATTGCTTTTATACTCACCTTCTGCATATCAATATCCGCGCGGATTGTACCAATTTGTACCACATGGCTCAGAAATTCTATTCCGCATTTTTCTTTCAAATACTTTTTTGCAATGGCACCGGCAGCCACCCTGGCTAATGTCTCTCGTGCACTTGCTCTTCCACTGCCTCTCCAATCACGAATACCATATTTTAAATCGTATGTATAATCCGCATGCGACGGGCGATACAGGTCTTTTATTTTTTCATATTCTTTAGGGTTGGCATCTTTATTATATACCATCAGCATAATTGGAGTGCCGGTAGTTTTTCCGTTAAAAACACCGGAGAGAATGTGAATTTTATCCGCTTCATTTCTCGATGTAGTAACTTTACTTTGGCCAGGTTTGCGCCTGTCCAGATCAGGCTGAATATCCTCTTCAGATAAGACCATCCCGGGAGGGCAGCCATCCACTATCACACCAATTGCCGCACCATGTGATTCACCAAAAGTAGTAATACGAAATAGTTGTCCGAATGAATTGCCCGGCATTTTTATTTGTTAAAATGTTTTAATATTGGCTTTAAATCTTTTTCAGTCAGCATTCCTGGCGCAATGTTTTTTTCTCCTTTCATGGTTACAAATGCAATGTAACTGCCAGCGGGAGGAAACATCAACCTGGTTATCTTTCCCCGTTTACCCAAGCCTATTACAGTAAGTTTTTCATTCTTTTTTGCTTTCTTCAATATAGCTGCTAATATAGGTATGTCATCGTAATCTATTACCATAGTGGCTATTTTCATCATGGCAGGATTTATGGAACGCATAAATTCTAATAATTTCATCAATTCAACAAAATCAGGCGTACCTTCATCGCAGTGATACGATATCAGAAGTTGTTTTTTTTCTTTAGCGCTGAGTTCATATATCAAAAGGTTATCATAGGCGACGTCAACATAAGTAAAGCCCAAGTCAAAAGCTTTTTCAAGAATTTCTTTTTGTTTCGCCTGCGGCCCCATAAAGAGTCCACCTTCATTATTATGCCTGCATGTAAATATGCATGGAACTTTAACAGGGCCCATAATTATCGGTAAATCATCAATACTTAAATCTGTAATGGAATCAGCTCGTAATTCAATCATAGTAGCAGATTCCTGGGCTTTCTTTATATTCTTAACAAAAGCCTGCAGGGTTTTCCCCTGAACAATGGTACATATATTAAAATCCTTTTTCTTCATATGCTTAAAGCTTTTCTCATGGCTTCCTCCGGGGCTTTCAGGCCGGTATATAATTCGAATTGCAGCATTCCCTGTTGCAGCAGCATTTCCAACCCGTCAATGGTAATCGCATTCTTTTCTTTCGCTAAATTAAGCAATTGAGTATTCCCTTTTCTATAGTTAACATCAAAGATAGTATGTTGTTTGTTAATTCCACCAACTGAAATAGGGCTGGCTTCATTTTCTCTTCCAATTGGAGTTGTATTAATAATTATTTCGGCATTAAAAGAATCGTTACGGTTTTCCCATTCGGATACTTTACATTTGAATTGTTCTGCAATTTTTTGGGCTGTAGCATTGTTCCTACTGTAAATTGTTATTTCACAATCTTCTTTAGAAAGCCCATAGATAATAGCCCGTGCTGTGCCACCGGAGCCAAGTATGGCGACTTTTTTATTTTTGAGCGAAGTATATTTAAGTAAAGAATCTATTGCACCTCTCCAATCTGTATTATACCCTTTCAGTTTTCCATTGATATTTAAAACAGTGTTGACAGCCCCAATTTCTTTGGCTGTTTCATCTATATCGTCTAAATATTTCAGAATGGTTTCTTTATGTGGAATTGTTACTGCAATGGCATGAATTTGGGAGGAACGTAAATCATTTTGCATAGCATTAGCTAGTTCTTCAGGTTTAATCTGGCTTGCTAGAAATGTATACTCCGAATCAATTCCTAAAGCCTTATAAGCTGCATTGTGTATGGCAGGTGACAACGAATGTGACACCTTGTCCTTAATTACCAAGCATATTTTCTTTCCGCTACTAAGCACTTTTCAAAATTATTTTAGATGCAATAATACGGGCAATTTCAGCGGGAGATAATTTGTCAGTTTGAATTACCTCATCGGCATATTGGGTGTAGAGCGGCAACCGTATTTGATAGAGCAGGTGTGCCGTAAACTCATCTTTAAATAATGGCCTGGAGTCAGTATTACCCAATCGTTGCTTGATGGTATTATATGAAGCCGCAAGGTGAATTATTTTACCTGATTTTCGCAATGCTGCAATATTATCATAACTCATTACAACCCCGCCACCGCAGGAAATTATTAACCCCGTTTTAAGAGAAGCTGAACTTACTGCCTTATTCTCCAATTGACGAAAATAAGCCTCGCCTTTCTGTTCAAAAATTTCTTTTACACTTGTCAAGCCCGACAGGGTAATAGTTTCCGAGTCGGTTTCAATAAGGGGTAGGCCGGTCTGCTCAGCCAATAGTTTTGCAACCGTTGTTTTTCCGGCGCCCATATAACCAATGAGGACAATGTTCATAGGTTCCTCCACTTGTTGAATGGTTATCCCGGTTTCACTGAGTTTTTGCCAGAATTTGGGGAACGATTTACTTACCACTTCAGGTGACTCAATTTGAATATCGGGAAGTTTTACACCGGCAATAGCAAATGCCATAGCCATTCTGTGATCGCCAGAAGTGCGGATCAACGCCCCATGCGGCAGGCCTCCGCGAATCATAATATGGTCCGCCCCAATAGTAGATTTAATACCCATCCGGATCAATTCTTTTTGAAGCGCTGTCAATCTTTGAGTCTCTTTTATTTGCAGGTTTTTCAGCCCAGTTATCATTGTATCTCCTGTGGCAAATGCAGCCACCACAGCTAAGGTCTGCGCTACATCCTGCATATCTCGCATATTTGTAGTAATGCCATGCAGCTTATGAGTGCCTGTAACTTCTATATAATTCTTATCACGCGTAACTTTGCATCCCATTTGTTCTAACAAGTTTGCAAATTTTACATCGCCTTGTAAACTGGATGGAGAAATATTATTTACCCGAATTGTACTTTGCGTGATAGCTGCAAGCGCAAAAAAATAAGATGCTGATGAAGCATCACATTCTATTTCATAGCTAGTGGATGTATATTTGGAACCTGCTTTAATAAGGTATTTTCCGGCTGTTTGTTCTACAGTGATACCAAATTCTTTCATTACGGAAAGGGTCATTTCAATATAGGGTGCAGAAGCAATTTCACCATTCACAGTTATTTCCAGATCCGTATTCAAAATTGGTGCAATCATTAACAAGGCTGAAATGAACTGGCTGCTTTGTGATACATCAATATTAACTTCACCTCCATGTAAATTTCCACCTTTCATTTTTAAAGGAGGATAACCCACTTTGTCAAGGTATGTAATATCGGCACCCAGTTGCAAAAGCGCATCTACAAGCGCATTCACGGGGCGCTCATGCATTCTTTCTGAGCCTTCTAAAATTATTTCTCCGGGAATCAAACAACACAAAGCAGTAAGAAAGCGCATAACAGTTCCGGCATTTTCTACATTAATTTTGCCCTTAAATTCTTTAAACTTACCGCTGTTCCCTTTTACTGTAATTATGTTTTCCTTATGTACAATTTCTACACCCAATTCTTGAAGTATTTTTATCAAAAGCAAACTGTCCTTTGAATCTGAACATCCTGTTAAAATACTTGTTCCTGATGCAAGAGAAGTAATAATTAAGGCACGATTAGTAAAACTTTTTGAGCCGGAAACATTTATTTGTGCCTTGATTGAAGACGTTAAAGGATTTATGCGTGCTATGCTTCTCCCTATATACATGGCTTACTTCAGGATATAATTAAGGCCTTGGTCTATAATTTCTTCCGATAAGATTACATCTACATTCACATTTCCAATATCTTCCAAAAACACCCATTTGATTTTTTGTTTGACATTTTTTTTGTCGGATAGCATCTTCTCTATAATGGCATTTTTGTACGCAGCACTGACTTTTGTTGGCAACTTGGCTTTGGCGATTAAATTTTCAATTTCCCTGAATTTATTTTCGGATAAATATCCCGATAAAAATGACATTCTTGCCTCTGCTATCATTCCAATAGCCACAGCCTCTCCATGAAGTAACTGGTTCCCGCAAGCCATTTCAACGGCATGTCCTACCGTATGTCCGAAGTTCAATTTCTTTCGTTCGCCTTTTTCAAATGGATCTTTAGTAACAATAGTACACTTAATTGTGGTGGAGAGAGACAGTAAATTATCAAGTTCCTTTTCTTTCAGGGAAGCGAAATTTGCATTGCTCAAGTAGTCAAATAGATTTCCTTCCTCAATCAGAGCATGCTTAATAACCTCTGCAAACCCTGAACGGAATTCCCTTTGCGGAAGTGTTGTAAGAAATGAGCTATCGCTAATTACAGCCACAGGTGCGGAAAAAGTGCCTATAGTATTTTTCAGCCCATTGAAATTAAAACCTGTTTTGCCTCCAATGGCCGCATCGGCCTGGGCAAGCAGAGTAGTGGGGACTTGCACGAATGATATTCCGCGCATATATGTACTGGCAGCAAACGCGCCAATATCACAAGCCATGCCACCTCCGATATTAATAATAAGTGATTTTCTGTCCACTCCTTTTTTGGAAATCGTTGCCCAGATTTTTTCAACTGTTACAAGTGTTTTGTTTTTTTCGCCTGCCGGAATCATCATACTGGAAGCCTCTTTTCCAATCACCTCATTTATTTTCTCTCCCCAGTGCTTATTTACGTTTTCATCAATTATAATAAAAACACAGGAATATTTATTAAGTGAAATGATAGAATGGATTTCCTGAAATGTGCCGGAACCAATATACACAGGCACGGTAGCCCTTTTGT
>DATHNK010000120.1:0-2955 GCA_035486075.1 Bacteroidia bacterium | reverse complement strand
TAGATAGAATATTATGGCTGAATTTTGAAAACTTCGGCTCTTTAAATCCTCCCTGGGCTTTACAAATAGCAATAAATTTTTTATATGCCTGGCCTGATGAAAGCACAGCTGAAGCCTTTTCATAGCCTTTGCCAATTTTGGCATAGCCCGCCAGTTCAAGCAATTCGCCTGAAAGCAACAACGACCTTTCTTTCAGATCGGCGGGAGCGTTTTTCTCATTTCTCAAAACAGATAATATATCCATGGCTTCCAGCGAAGGCCCCAGCCCCACGCCAACGGGTTGCGAACCATCGGTAACTACTACTTTCAATTTTAATCCTACCGCCTGGCCCACTTGCTCCATTAATATTTTTAAATGATTCGCAGCTTCAATACTTCTCAGTTTCACTGTGTCCCCAACGGGCATATCGACTACCAGGTGCGTTGAGCCTGCCGCTACTTTTTTTGATAATACGGACGCGATCAGTTGCCCTTCGCTGTCAAGGTCTAACGCCCTTTCAATACGAATAAGAATATCGTCGGCAGGACTGAGATTGGCCCCACTGCCCCAGGCCACGCAGCCCCCTTCTTTCTCTATCACCATTTTTATTTTCTTCATCGATAGGTTCACAGGAGCCATTACCTCCATGGTATCTGCGGTACCGGCTGGTGATGTTATGGCGCGCGAGGAAGTTTTCGGAATGATAAGCCCAAGTGCAGATACAATGGATACTATAATAGGAGTAGTGCGGTTACCGGGCAACCCGCCAATGCAGTGTTTGTCGACCACGGTTTTCTGCTTCCAGGTAATACGGTTCCCGCTTTTTATCATGGCCCTGGTAAGGGAAATAATTTCATTGGTGTTCATATTATCCCCCGCAAATGCAGTAATAAAAGAGGAAAGATGAACGTTGGAATAATTTCCTTTTACCACATCCTCTATAATGGCATTTATCCCGCTCTCATCAATTTGGTTTCCGTAAATTTTAGCCCTTATATATCCTAAAGAAATGAGGGGTTGCAAGTGCGAAATTTCAACTTTATCGCCATCCTTTACTTTAAGCGAGATGCAGGCCATTTCCGATAGACCCAACTCACCCGAATTTAAAAGGTGGGAGTGTACAACATGTATGCTCGCTACTATAGACAGGTCACCTTTATTTATTCTTACACGTGCAAGCGCTTCAAAGCCTTCTGCAATAATAACATGCGAATCTGCCCGTAAATAGGCCACATGCTCCTTTTGGGTATCTATCCCCAAACGGCGCGCTTTTAATATATTAATAGATCTTGCGGATGCTTTCTTCATAGAGATTATTTATACAATGCAATTTAATGCTTTTATAAATATAGTTCCAAACTACATTGCTTTAACGGAGTGTATTATGACATTTCTCATACTTTAAATTGATAATGTTCATGAATAAGAGATTGAACTGAAGATACTTTTGCATAAAATTAAGAAGAGGAATATGCAAAATGTAAATGGTGTCAGATTTTATATATACATTTGCAGACCGAACGGTCGGTTTGGTATCACTGAGTAATAAAATAAAATGCAGAAAGCTTCTTTAAATACACGGGAATATATATTAAAAACCGCATTGCATCTGTTTATGGAAAATGGATACAAAGGTACGTCCTACCAGGACCTCATTAAAAAAACAGGCTTGTCGAAAGGTGCTATTTACCATCATTTCAAATCAAAAGATGATATTCTTACTTCGGTGTTTGAGTTTATGTATAAGGCATCCGTTCAAGCAACGCCGCTTGAACCGGAATCTGTTGTGAAGGATGAACAGTCATTCATAAAGCTATATGTTGATATTAAAAAAGCGCAACTGGAAGGTTTTAAAAAATTCCTTGGTGTGAAAAAAATAAAATTCAACAGGTTTCTGTTTTTTTTTGAAGCTATTAATGAAAACGATGCGCTAAAGAAATTCGGGGCGGAAGCGTTGAGGTATGAAATAGATTTCCTGGAGAAGTTTTTTATCGGTTTAAAAAAGCACCGTAAACTGCCAAAAGATAAAGACACCGCCTTGTTGGCAGAAAGCCTCCATTTGCTTATTGAAGGGGCAGGAACAATGAAGTATTTTACGGAGAATGTAGTAAATGAAGAAGAATGGATTGAGATGTATTATAAACACTTAAAGCATTTTTTTAAAATAATTAAATAATATGAGAAAAACAGTGTTCCTTTTAATTCCTTCAGCGTTGCTGCTTTTTGCCTTTGGAAATACTGACCCTACGGCTAAGGAAATTGTTACCAAAGCCGAAAATAATATACACGGGCTGACATCGGCAACTATAATAACCATTGATATTGTACGCCCCACATGGAAACGTTCGATGACTATTAAAGGATGGACCAAGGGTGAGGATTATTCCATTATGTTGGTTACAGCGCCTGCCAAAGATGCGGGTACTGTTTTTCTGAAACGTATCCGTGAAATATGGAACTGGGTGCCAAGCATTGAAAGAGTGGTCAAGCTGCCGCCTTCCATGATGTCGCAAAGTTTTATGGGCACTGATTTTACCAATGATGACCTGGTGAAAGCCTCTTCCCGCATTGATGACTATACACATAAAATTGTAGGCGATAGTGTTGTGGCAGGGCGCAAATGCTGGAAGATCGAAATGATTCCCACGCCCAATGCAGCCGTGGTGTGGAGTAAAGTAAATATGTGGGTCGACCAGAAAGATTATTTGGAACTGCGCCTGGAGTTTTATGATGAGGACAATAAGCTGGTGGATATTCTGCAATGCTCGGATGTGAGAACTCTGGGAGGAAGAATAATGCCTTGCAAAATGGAAATGATTCCGGCTGAAAAGAAAGGCCAGGAGACCATAATAACATATAATAGCGCCACCTTTAACCAACCTGTTGATGAGAGTTTCTTCACGACGGAAAACATGAAAAAAGTAAAATAATATGTACTTCAAACTGGCATGGCGGAATATGTGGCGTAGCAGGCG
>DATHNK010000119.1:0-4138 GCA_035486075.1 Bacteroidia bacterium | reverse complement strand
CATTGCGAGGAACGAAGCAATCTTACATTATTTTGTGTCCGAATTTTATGAGATTGCTTCGCGTAGCCTCGCAATATTGATTTAAAGTAGTAGCAGGGTTCAAAATTTTGAACCTTTACATGAATGGCGTTGGGGCTGGATTCAGAAGCGAATAAACCCCCGTATCCCTGAACACCCCTTCGTGAAAATAATTTTCTTTAAAATAGGCCTCTCTCACAAACTCATTTTTGGTGAGTACTTTTATGGATGCCGCATTATCGGGATTGACAATGGCCTCTATACTATGTAATTTCAGGGTATTAAAGCCATAGTCTACTATAGCAACCATTGCTTCACTCATAATTCCTTGTCCCCAAAACTCGGGACGCATTTCATAGCCAACCTCTGCACGATAATCCTCTTTTCGAAAATGCCATAAGAGGATTGAGCCCATTACTTTATCATCCCCTTTTTTAGTAATTCCCCAAATTACAGATTCATTGTTATTGACTATACCCGTCATTTTTGCAATGTATGCTTCGGCATCCTCCATGGTTTTAAAATCAGGCCGGGTAATATATTTTGATACCTTTTTATCGGTGCGCAAAAGATATATTTCAGGCAGATCGTCTTTCGTAAACTGTCTTAAAACAAGACGCTCTGTAGTAAGAATGGGAAATGGGGTAAAATTCAGAGTAAGCATAGGCAGTGATTAGTTGGGGATAAAAATAGGGAATATTTATTCAGTGCAATAATTTCTCGCAAGGACACCAAGTCGCAAGGTAAAACATATATTTTCTTAGCGTCTTTGCGAGACCTTGATTAATTTGCAACTGGTTTGATACGCACTGTTAGAAAATCCTCTACTTTTGTTTTATACTGTTATTTAACGTGCGAGCTTTTAAAACCATCTTTTTTACGGTTCTGCTTTTTCTTTTTTCGTTGCAATGCTTTGCTGCTAAACTAAAAGGAAAGATCAGCGATGAAAATAACCAGCCTGTTCCGTTTGTTGCGGTGTATGTTGAAGGTACAACCCAGGGAACTATTTCAAATATTGACGGGGAATATGTTTTTGAACTACAGCCGGGTACCTACAAAATAGAATATCAGTTGATAGGTTATGCCACCAGGATAGAAACAGTAGTAATAGGTTCAAGCGATGTGTTGCTGAATATTCAGCTTAAACCGGAAGGTGAAAAATTAGCCGATGTAACCATAAGTGCAAACAGCCAAGACCCGGCGTTTGGCATAATCCGGCACGCCATAAAAATGCGGAAGAATTACCTGGAACAGGTAAATGCCTATTCCTGCGATGTTTATATCAAAGGGGTGCAACGGATAAAAAAGCATCCTCAAAAATTATTCGGGCAAAGCCTGAATTTCACCCGCATGGATAGCAATTCGGGTATTATTTATCTCTCTGAGTCTGTTTCGAAGTTCAACTTTATGCAGCCCGATAAAATGAAGGAAGAAATGATATCATCCAAGGTGAGCGGAAACAGCCAGGCTTTTAGCTATAACCAGGAATCGGATATGCTGATCAATTTCTACCAGAATAATATTACCATTGATGAACTGAGTGAACGGGGATTTATTTCGCCTATTGCCAACGATGCCATGTTCTATTATAACTACCGTTTAGATGGCACCATTACTGACAGTGGCAGGACAATAGATAAAATAGAAGTGATTCCCAAGCGCAGGCACGACCCCGTTTTCAGGGGCTATATCTATATTATGGAAGATGGTTGGCGCATATACAATGCCGACCTGTACCTGTGCAAAGACGCTGAAATAAATTTTGTGGATACGCTTTTCATCAAGCAATCGTTCCTGCCGGTGAAAGCCAATACATGGATGTTATTTTCTACCAAACTGAAATTCACTTTTAACTTTCTTGGCATAGTAGGCGAAGGAGTTTTTGTATCTATGAACAGTAACTACAACATTGACCCCAAATTTCCGCGCGGATTTTTTAACGGAGAAGTAATGAAGATTGACACGGGCTCGAACAAAAAGGATACCGTTTACTGGAGGAAAACCCGTCCGGTTCCGCTTACGCATGAGGAAACCCATGATTACCACAAGCGGGACAGCATGCAAAAAATATATGATTCAAAACCCTACCTCGATTCCATTGACAGGAGAAGTAACAAATTCCATCCATCGGTAATTATTCTCGGGCAAAGATTTGCCCAACGGTATAAAAAGCGGATATGGTATTTGCATCCGCTCGTAGAATCTGTCAGTTTCAATACTGTACAGGGTTGGTGCGCCGGGCTAAAACTTAATTACGTTAAAGAATACAAGGATAATAAACGATTTTTTATGTACACCACGGCGGGATATGGTTTTTCAGATAAACACCCCGATGCCAATTTAATTCTATCGTATGGATACAATCCGGAAAAGAGGGCGTTATTGAGCATTGGTGGCGGTATCGATGATGTGCAATTCAACAATGGCAATCCAATATCACCCTTTATAAATTCTATTTATACCTTGTTTGAAGACGAAAATTATATAAAGCTTTATCGCCAGGCCAATTCCTTCATCAATCACCGTCATGAACTTGTAAATGGAGTTTATCTTACAGAAGGGCTTAATTACTCTGACCGGATCTTAGTATCAAACAACACTAATTACAGGCTTATAAATATTCCCGGCAGAGAATATAGTTCCAATGAACTGTTACCTCTGAAGGATTCTTCCGGTTTTGTAACGCATAGCCAATCGTTAAGCGGATTGGTGGAGCTGAGCATCCATTTCAAGCAGGAATATATGTCAGTTCCGAACCAAAAATTTTTGCTGGATTCAAAATACCCCGTGCTTACTATTGATTACCGAAAGGCCGGCGGCGATATCTCTATATACTCTGCTAAGTATGATTTTGTAAGATGCTCCCTTTCCGGAAAAATAGGATTTAAACTATTAGGCACCTCCGAATACAGCCTTGTTGCAGGCAAATTTCTAAACTCACAAAACGTGCAGTTTATGGATTACAACCATTTCAATGGCAACCAAACCATTTTTTCAGCCTTTAATATAAATACCTTTCAATTACTTCCATATTACACCTATAGCACAATGGGCCCTTTTGCCGAAGGCCATTTCGAACATAATTTCCAGGGGTTTATTTTTAATAAGTTTCCTCTTCTGCGCAAACTTAAGCTGGATGAAATAGTAGGTGTAAATTATCTTACAACCAATATCCTTTCGCAATATTTTGAGGTGTATGCAGGCATATCGAAACTGGATGTGCTCCGTTTTGAAGTGGTAGGGTCCTACGCTAAGGAGACGGGATATATGAAAGGAATCCGGTTAGGGATAAGTCTTTAAATACAGAGACACTTTCTTTTATTTACCAACTCCCAATAATTCCAGTGATTCTTTAATGGTAATACGGCTTCCATTTTTATAGGCCACTATACAAGCATCTTCAAAACCGTTTTTCACCAGTTCTTCCCTGAACTGATTAGCCGACCCCAAATCATGGAATTCGCCCATATAATAGCGGGTAAGGTCATTAGCCTTTGTGCTATAAACTTTGCCATCTACTCCATCTACCTTCACCGTTTCCACCGTAATTGGATGTTGCAATGCCAGAATTTGAACACGGTATAGTATGCTTATTTCACTGCCGGCAACAGGAGCATCTGTGGATACAGTATTTTTAACAGGTAAAGAGGTGTTAACCGCAACCATGTTATTTGCGCCTGCATTATGCAGTGTGTCCCGGGAAGCATTAGCAAAAAATGGTAAAAAGAGAATTATACCAAGTAAACTTGCCGGACGTAAATTTGTGTTTTTCATACTTCTATGTCAATTTAGGTTTTGTCTGATATACAAAACTAAACACTAATGGCACGAAGTTCTTGCCCCCAAATGGGATGTTATAAACAATGGATTGTAAAAATCTTAGGGCATTTTGGAGGGGCATGTCATTTGTTTACCGGACCCGCTAAACTACTTTGGTTAATAAAAATTAGCTGTAAAAATTATACTATGGTCAATAAAAATTGCTACTTTCGTAAAAAAATCGGCCTCTGTTATACAACCCAATTATAAAATTCCAGAAGAAAAGTAGATGAAGAAATTACTTTGGGTGTTCCCTGTTCTATTGTATTGGTCCTGCAACCAGGAAAGCAATGATACTGTA
>DATHNK010000118.1:0-2987 GCA_035486075.1 Bacteroidia bacterium | reverse complement strand
TGAACCGAAATATCAGCTGGCTATAGCCTATAAGAAATGGGTTGAAAATAAAAAGGCAAATAAAGACAGCTCGGATAATAGTACAGAAAATCTAGCTTTTAAGGCTCAGGCAGAACCGAATATTGTCGGCGTTGACGAAGAGATTCAGGTAGATTATTCGTTAAATGGTATTGGCACCAATTTCACCCCTCCTTCCTTTGCAGGTTTTAAAGTTGCAGGACCTTCGCAAGGCACAAGCTTAAGTATTGTAAATGGGAAATATTCACAAAGCATTACCTTTTCTTATTATCTTATTCCACTATCGGAAGGAACTTTTACTATTGCCCCTGCCACCATCATGGTTGGAGTTAAAACACTATCATCGAATCCACTTACAATTGAGGTAGTAAAAGCTACTGTACAAAGCGAACACGTGGAAGATTCCATCAGGCGGGCTAAAGCAGCACATAGAATAATGAGAATGTTTGCCAATACTAATGAAACTCCCGATACTACGAACATAGAATCCCTGATGAAACATCCGAAAATACCCGATGACAGCATAAATCAAAATCTCTTTTTTAAAATGACATCGGACAAAAAAATTGTTTATACAGGCCAACAAATTATACTTACTGATAAGGGATATAACCGCTTCCCGGCGCAATATCCTAAATTCAGCTACACTATTGAATCTCCTGATTTTTCATTTGAATATATTTACCGCAACCTAAAAGCTCCGTTAAAAACAAAACAAGACACTATCAACGGCAAAATTTTCACGGTAACATCTTATAATATGCAAGCCATATATCCTAAGCATGAAGGCTATTTAAAGCTGAAAGCCTTTAGCGTTAAAGATTTAGTTCAAAAAGAAATACATTCCGGCAATTTAAATTCAGGCCAAACAGACCAAGGGGTTTATAAACCGGAAGCTTATATATTAAAAAGCAATGAACCTGTCTTCTATGTTAAACCCCTGCCTCAAACTGTTAAACCATTTTCAGGGCTGGTTGGTCGTTTTAAGGTTAATGTATCTCTCAAAAATGATTCAGTAAATGTAGGAGATTCCATATATGTAATTGTTACCATTACCGGCGATGGCAGCATAAAGCCGCTCAATTCAATATCCTATAAAATTATTAAAAACCTCACACCCATTTCTGTTACACTTAGCGACAGCACTTACCTGGCAAGTGATGGGCTGGTGCTAAGCAGACGCATTTACAAATATCTTTTTATTCCGAAAGCCGAAGACACATTTGAAACTCCTGCTACAAGCATAAATTATTTTGATCCATATAAAGGAAAATATGCAGAACTTGCCGTTCCCGGGTTTACTGTAACTGCAACCGCTTCAGGAAAAAATTGATACTGAAAAATGTTCTCCATTATTGACATAGAGACCTGCGGAGGCAGATTTGAATATCCGAAAGGGAGGATCATTGAAATATCCATTTTAGTGCACGATGGCCTGCAAGTGGTAGATAAATATACTACACTTATCAATCCAGGCTGTTACATATCCCCGCTCTACACAAGGATCTCAGGCATCACCAATGATATGGTGGAGAATGCGCCACGCTTCCACCAAGTGGCAAAAAAAATATTGGAAATGACCGAGGGAAATGTTTTTGTGGCGCACAATGTGGGTTTCGACTATGGTTTTGTAAAAGAAGAATTCAACTCACTTGGCTATAAGTTCAGAAGGGAGAAATTATGTACCGTTCGGCTTAGTCGCAAACTTATTCCCGGTAGAATATCTTACAGCCTCGGACATTTATGCGCTTCGCTGAACATACCTATTGAAGGCCGCCACAGGGCAGAAGGAGATGCCGTTGCAACAGCACAATTATTTGACCTGCTTTTACGGTTGAAGGCAGCTCATCCGCAATTTAAAAATATGGGAGTGGATGAAATTATGGGCCGCAGGATTGATAAAATAAAGGAATACATTCTGAAAAAACTGCCTGAAGAATGCGGCGTTTATTACTTCTTAGACAAGGAGGGAAAAATTATTTATATAGGGAAAAGTAACAATATGTATCAACGGGCGCAAAGCCATTTTAATTCTAAAGAAAGTAAAAGTAAAAAAATGCTGAATGATTTGTATGATGTCAATTTTCAACTCACAGGCAGCGAATTGATAGCCCTGTTGGTAGAATCGGAGGAGATTAAAAAGCACAGGCCCTACTATAACCGTGCCCGTGTGGCCGATAAATTTTCACATTGCATAAATTGGAACGAAGACGAAAAAGGAATTATCAATTTTAAAATTACAACATCAGAGGAATCGTTTAATGTTTTGCGCTCCTTTACAAGTTATGCAACTGCCCGTGATACCCTGGAAAGATGGCTGGATGAATACACGCTTTGCCTTCGTTATTGCGGGTTGACTGAGGATGATGCGATATGTTTTAATCACCATATTAAAAAATGCAATGGCATTTGCGCAGGAGAAGAAGAGATTAAAGAATACAACAAACGTGCATCAAAAATTTTAAAAGAATATTCTTTCGGAACTAAGGATTTCCTAATCATAGAAGAAGGTCGACATGCGGAAGAAAGGTCATTGGTATTGATTGAAAAGGGCCATTACGCCGGCTACGGATATGCGGATACAACAGGACAGGCAAACTCTCCGGAAGAATTAAGGGACTCGATAAAAAAGACAAGCTCATACCCCGACAATGATGATATCGTCAGAGGATGGCTGAATAAGCATAGTGTGAAGACGCTTGTGCTGAATACTATCAATGAGGTTAGCGGCGCTTAACGGATAAGCTGAACAAATCCGTCCTTATTATAAGTAGCGCCCTGGCAGTTACCTTTTATGATGTAATAGTATACCCCATCCGGCGCTTTGCTGCCGCCTTCAGTATTACCATCCCAGAATATATCCGGATTGGTTGTATTGAACATCTCTTTTCCCCAACGGTCATATATGATGGTTGACCAGCCGGTGACATTTTCAGTTTTAATATAAAACACATTGTTTTCTCCAATAG
>DATHNK010000117.1:0-3264 GCA_035486075.1 Bacteroidia bacterium | reverse complement strand
TTTAATGGGCATATTCCGCCAGAATCCTGTATTTATGGTACCTGCGGGGGCAAGCATTATGCTATTGCTAACCATATTTATCATGTTCATCAGCGCTGTGCACACCTGGTTCAGAGGATGGACGACTACCGTAGTTATACTCCTGTTTTTCGGGGTAGATTATTTCTCCAGGGCGCACTGGTCTTATTTTTCAGCCAAGGCTTATGGTATGGATTATTCTGTTCCTGCTGCTGAATATTCCTACGAAGCATTTGCAAAACTGAATCATGATACTGCAAAACTGAGAACCGACAAGAACGACATCCAAAACGTGCTGGAGCGATGGAAAGCAAATAACAATGCTTCTGATAATTCTGACCTGGTAATTATTAATACCAGCGGCGGCGGCATGCGCTCAACATTGTGGTCGTTTTATACATTGCAATATTTAGACAGCATTTCCCGCGGTCAATTTTTCAAACACTCGGAACTTATTACGGGTTCTTCCGGCGGTATAATTGGGGCCGCTTACTTCCGGGAACTTTACCTGGAACGGATGCAGGGGAAAAAATCGGACATTGACAATATTTCCTATTTCAATAAGATCGGCCAGGATATTTTAAACCCTGTAGTATTTACTATCGCTACTAATGATATGGCATTCCGCTTCCAGCACTTTACTGATGGGAAAAACATATACACTAAAGACAGGGCATTCGCTTTTGAAGAGAAACTGAATGCAAACACTGATAGTGTACTTTATAAGCGGCTTGGAGACTATAAGGAGCCTGAAGAGCAGGCAAAAATACCCATGCTTTTTATTACTCCTTCCATAGTGAATGATGGTAGAAAGCTGATCATTTCTCCGTTAGGTATTTCCTTTATGACGGGATATGATGTAGATTCAAATATTGTTTACAAACCCAATACCCAATCCATAGAGTTCTCACGTTTTTTTGAGAATCAGAATGCAAAAAATCTTTTCTTCACCAGCGCGCTCCGTATGAACTCTACTTTTCCGTTCATCACTCCTATAACCGAACTGCCGAGCAATCCTCCTATTGAGGCCATGGATGCGGGCTTAATTGATAACTTCGGAATGGAAGAAGCGGAAAAATTTATCTATACTTACCGTGACTGGCTACCCAAACACACCCGTAGAATTATCATTATACAGGTGCGCGACCAGTTGAAAAAACAAAAGATCTGGGGTAACTCTCCTACCGATATTCTGGGTAGCATTACCTTCCCTATTACACAATTTTATACGGCGCTTTTCCCAGTTGAGAATTTTAAAGAAGACCGTATGGTAGAGTATATGAGCCGCTGGTACAGAGGAAAAATAAGTGTGGTCTACTTTCAGCTTAATAACGAAGGTAATGATGATGTTTCGTTGAGTTGGAGGCTTACAGACAGGGAAAAATCCATTATCCTCAATTCCATGAAAATGAAGGATAATGAAGAAGCCCTGGCACTGTTGAAAAAACTAATGAAGTAGAATTTATGCGTTACACAAAACTGGGTTTTATTTTGTTTTTATTTCCCTTGCTTATTTCCGGAAACAAAGTAACCGTAGTCAACTTTGAGCAATTGCAAAGTTATGCCACACACAAAACCAACGATACTTTATACGTTATGAATTTTTGGGCCACCTGGTGCGATCCCTGTGTGAAAGAATTACCAGCCTTTCAGGCAGAATACAAGAAATATGTGAGCCGAAAAGTTAAGTTTATTTTTGTAAGTATGAACTCGGTAAGAGAACTAACTAAAGTCCAGAATTTTACTGATAATCAGAAATTAGGCGGGCAATTATTATTGCTGAACGGAGGCAATCCCAATGACTGGATAGATAAGGTAGACAGTTCGTGGAGCGGTTCAATTCCGGCGACCATTATGTATAAATCCGGAAAAAAAGTTTATTTTCGCGAAGGGGAATTTACCTCTGAATCCCTGGAAAAAATAATTCAATCAAAAAATAAATAATTTATGAAAAAACTTGCGATTCTTTCAGCAGCATTTATTGCACTTTGTTCTTTTGTATCTACAGGTTATAATGTAGGTGACAAAGCCATGGACTTTAAACTCAAAAATGTAGACGGAAAAATGATCTCCATGTCCGATTATCCGAATGCAAAGGGGTTTATTGTAGTGTTCACCTGCAACCACTGCCCTTTTGCAAAAGCCTATGAGAACAGGATCATAGCATTAAATAACATGTATGCCCCTAAAGGTTATTATGTAATTGCTATCAATCCGAATGACCCGACACAAGTAGATGAGGACAGTTATGCCAATATGCAGGTAAGGGCTAAAGCAAAAAACTATACGTTCCCGTACGTGATTGATGAAACACAAGAAGTTGCCCATGCTTTTGGAGCAGCCCATACCCCGCATGTGTTTGTACTGCAAAAATCAGGCAAAGATTATATTGTAAAATATATCGGCGCTATTGATGACAACAGCGATAGCGAAACGGCAGTAAAACAAAAATATGTGGAAGATGCAGTGAATAATTTACTTGCCGGCAAACCGGTTAATCCTGCTTCTACCAAGGCAATCGGCTGCGGCATTAAATGGAAGAGCTAAGCATAGGCAGATCGTAGCCATAAAAATGCCTTGTGATAGTATGATGATTATCACAGGGCATTTTTTTTGAATAAATTATTTTTGCAAAAATTTAAATCATGAAAAAATATTCCCCTTTGGTTCTCTTTGCATTTCTTGGATTTGTTGTATCTACGGCAAAAGCACAAGACACGGCTTTGTCTGAAAAGAATTACAAGATCTATTCCGTAAAGGAAGGCAAAGAAGTTTCTCTGAAAGATATAGTGAACGACATGAAAAACTATGATGTTGTTTTTTATGGCGAGGAACACGATGATTCGGTTACACATTTTCTTGAAAAATCGCTGCTGAAAGCCCTTTACGATAAATACAATTCTTCTATAACACTATCCATGGAAATGTTCGAACGGGATATTCAGGAGGTGATGAATGAATATTTAATGGGAGCCATACGGGAAAAATATTTCAAAAAAGATGCGCGTACATGGACCAACTATAAGGACTACCGCCCAATGGTTGAATTTGCAAAAGCCAACCACCTGGATGTAGTCTGTGCGAATGCCCCGGGCCGTTACCCTTCTATTGCAGGCAGCAAGGGTGAGAAAGCATTAGAAGCATTACCAGACTGGTCTAAAAAGAATTTTGCCCCCTTACCATACGACACGGCAACCGGGCCTTATTATGAAAAACTTCAGGCGGAATCGGGGCACATGGCTCCGC
>DATHNK010000116.1:0-13342 GCA_035486075.1 Bacteroidia bacterium | reverse complement strand
AACTAAAATCGAAAAACTGGTCGAAACGATCATTAAAGATACTGTTAAAAGGAAGGAAACAAAAAAGGATACCATACTTGAAAAGAAATTAGAGAAGCATTTTTATGGAATACGGCAATTCACTCATGAAACATATCTGTTTGTTGCAACACCTACCCGATGGCATGAAGCAGACTGGCTCCGGGTTGGTATAGTGATAGCCGTAACAGCGGCAATTATTCCATTTGATCAGAAGCTTAATACTGCGTTTAAAGGTAATCAACGAACTTCTTTCACACAGAACTTTAATAATACTGTTCCGGTTGTAGCAGGCAGGGTATATGGTGAATGGTATTCCATTGGCACTGTAACTGCCATTTTTGCAGGATACGGAATATTGGCACACGACACCGCCGCTAAAAAAATTGCTATTGAATTATTTCAGGCAGGCGTTTACTCAGAATTATTTACTGAGGTGCTAAAAATTGGCATTGGAAGAGACAGGCCTTATGTAGATAATGGTTCCCTTACATTTCATCCCTTCAGTTTAAATAGAGATTATGAGTCTATGCCTAGTGGACATTCGACAAGCGCCTTTGCACTTTCTACCGTAATGTTTCGTCATGCCCATTCCACCTTTTGGAAAATCATGTCATTCGTACCTGCCGGTTTCACAATCTACTCGAGGCTCCATCAGGATTTCCACTGGACGTCTGATTGCTTTATGGGTGCCACTGCCGGTTTTTCTACAGGCATGTGGGTAGTAACGTTGCATGAAAGAAAATTACACAAAATAAATATTCCAGCAGATCCTAAATAAGATAAAGCCCTAACTGAGGGTTAAAAAAATCAGGCATGAAATATTCTATTGGATTACTTCTGTTCCTTTTTATTAAACTTTCAACCGGTGTTTCAGCACAGGATATTACAAAGGATACGACCTCAAACAAGGATACAACTATTGGACAGAAGTTGAGAACCCTTGTTAAGTTTGTTACCGTAGATACAGTACCAAGAAGGGAAACCGCCAAGGATACTATTCTTGAAAAAAAATTTGATGGAAAGGGCTACAGCTTTCGACAGTTTGAACATGAAACATTTCTTTTTGCAGAATCGCCCGGTAAATGGCATCCGAAAGATTGGCTCAGAATTGGTCTGGTCATAACTTTAACAGTAGCAATAATCCCACTCGACCAATACATAAGTAATATTACCCAAGGCCACCAGAGCAATTATTACATAGTTCCCGTTATATTGGGTAGAATTTACGGCGCCTGGTATTTCAACGTTGCAGTAACAACTGCAATGGTTGGATATGGAATATTAAAACATGACACAAGGGCTGAAAAAATAGATATCGAATTATTTCAGGCTGGAGTTTATTCTGCTTTAATAACCGAAATTCTTAAAGTTAGTGTTGGCCGATCAAGTCCATATACTAACCTGGGCACGCTCGATTTTCATCCCTTCTATGGATTTCAAAAAAAGTTTCAGTCTATGCCAAATTATGATGCCACAAGTTCCTTCGCACTTTCTACCATAACTTACAGGCACGCTAATTCAACATTTGCAAAAATTCTGGCTTATGTACCAGCTGCCTTAACCTTATTTGCGGATATCTATCAGAATGACCATTGGGCATCAGACGAGTTTATTGGCGCTGCCATTGGCTTTGGGACAGGCATGTGGGTCGTAACCTTACATGAAGGAAAGCGACACAAAATAAATTTATCCACCATGTATTAATATGAAGGCATCAAAACGGTTGCAAAAAATCGGGGTTCTTTTTAAAGAAATTTTTACTGAATTTATAAATGACAATGTTCTCAAGCTGAGCGCAGCATTATCCTATTACACAATTTTTGCATTGCCTCCCCTGGTTATTATCATTACGTTTTTATGCGGAATCTACTATGGCCCTCAGGCGGTCCGTGGAGAATTGTATGGGCAGATCCAGGAATTTGTGGGCAGTAAAGCAGCCATTCAAATTCAGGAGATCATTAAAAGCGTAAACCTATCTATTCATAACACTTTCGCAGCTTTTATCGGAGTAATAGTATTGATAATCGGAGCATCGGGCGTCTTTGCCGAAATTCAGGATTCCATAAATATCATCTGGGGTATTAAGGCAAAACCCAAACGTGGATTGATGCGATTTGTAATAAACCGTATTATGTCTTTCTTTATGATTGCCATTGCGGGGTTTCTGCTGCTTGTTGCCCTACTTGCCAATTCATTAATGGATCTGTTAAACAAAAGGGTGATACCCTATCACCCCCCGGAGACCCTTTACATCTATCATTTATTCAGCATTCTATTTTTATTCATTTTAATCACGCTTTTATTTATGGCTATTTTCAAAACTTTACCCGACGGTAAAGTCGCTCTTCGTGATTGTTTTTTGGGCGCTTCTTTTACGGCTGTGCTTTTTATGGGAGGTAAATTTCTGATAGAAGCCTACCTGAATAGTTCGGATATGGGTTCGGTGTACGGTGCTGTTGGCTCTATTATCTTAATTCTGGCATGGGTTTATTATTCCGCTATCATTCTATATTTCGGAGCTGAATTCACCAAAGTATATTCCAAACTATACGGGGAGAAAATTGTTCCAAATGAATATACTGTTCTGATTATAAAACCAGAGGGAACTCCATGATTGTAAATAAGTGATTTGTGTAACTATTTACAATCGTTATGTAACGCGTTTCAGCTAACAAAACAGGACTTTTATGTGCTCTATTACGAACCATGAAATTGATCGATCCCGAAGAAAAGGGCACCCCTGTTCCTTCAAAAAAAAGATATAAAAAAATATTCATTATTCTGGCGAGTATTTTCATAATTATACCGATTATAATAATTATTTTTATTTCACCCATAACCAAATATGTGGTTGAAAAGTACAGCGTGAAATGGACAGGAAGACAGATAAAAATGGATTGGGCTTATGTAAACCCCTTCACAGGTTATGCACATTTTAATAATCTCAAAATTTATGAAGCTCCTCCTAATGATTCATCCGGAAGAACAACAAGTGACAGTGTTTTCTTTTCTGCCGAAGGAATCAGCGTAGATTTCGCTTTGCGTAAAATTTTTTCCAAAACCTATGAGATAACTGACCTGACCATAGATAAACCCACGGGTGTCCTTATTCTCAACAAGAGAAGTAATTTCAATTTCAATGATATAATTCTTCGGTTTGACACCGGAAAAACAGATTCGACCCAACCGCCTTTGCATTTCAATATTCTGAACTTAAAAATGAACAATGGAGTTTTCTATTTCCACTCTATACTAAGCAAAGTTAACTATTTTGTAAAAAATGTATATTTTGAAAGTTCCGGTAAACGATGGAATGAAGATACGGTCACAGGAAAATTTTCCCTATCTGCCGGAGAAGGAACAGGTGACATCAATTGTAATTTTGCGGTTAACTTAAAAACCATGAATTACCGTTATGCTATTCAGGTTCATAAGTTTAATCTTTCCATAGTTGAACAATACCTGAAGGATATAACCAACTATGGTACATTCTCCGCCACTCTTGACGCAGACCTGAAATCGACGGGAAGTTTTAATGATGAGGAAAACCAGGACACCAAAGGACGTGTACAAATTAATGATTTCCATTTTGGCAAAACAATAAAAGAAGACTATTTGTCTTTCGATAAGTTTGTAATGGTAATCGATGAAGTGAATCCTAAAGAACATTTATACCACCTGGATTCACTTGCTATCACTCATCCGTATTTTAAATATGAAGAGTATGATAAGCTGGATAATATAGAAACCATGTTTGGTGAAAATGGCGGGAATGTTACGGCTGTAGATGCCGATCCGGCAAAATTCAATCTTATTATTGAGCTCGCCCATTATTTAATAAATGTATCCAAGAACTTCTTCGAGAGCGCCTACAAGATAAACAACCTTAACCTTACCAACGGCGATATTAAATTTAATGATTATTCTCATAACGAAAAGTTTTCAATAGATGCTAACCCTTTGTACATTGCTGCAGACTCAGTAAGTGAAGAAAAAGGAAGAATACAAGCCACCATCAATTCCGGCATAAAGCCTTACGGCAACATTGCTGTTAACGTAAGTATCAACCCCAGAGACAGCGCTGATTTCGATGTAAACACGCATATTACAAAAATTCCAATTTCCATGTTTAATCCCTATTTGGTTTCCTATACATCATTTCCGTTTGATAGGGGAACATTGGAGTTCAATGGTGCATGGAAAGTGAGAAAGGGAATTATTCAAAGCGAAAATCATTTACTGATAATAGATCCTCGAGTAACTAAAAAAATAAAAAATAAGGCCGATAGCTGGATCCCAATGTGGCTGGTTATGGCACTTGTTCGGGAACGGGGCAATGTTATTGATTATTCCATTCCGGTAACAGGTAGTTTGAAAAATCCCAAATTTCATTTACATGATGTGTTACTTAGTACCCTTAAAAATATTTTTGTTAAGCCGGTAACCACTTCTTACCGCTTAAAGGTAAGAAACATACAAAATGAAATTGAAAAATCACTCACTATAAAATGGGAAATGAGGCAAAGCCTGATGCTTTCACGCCAGGAAAAATTCATGAAAAAATTAGCGAGCTTTCTTACGGAAAATCCGGGAGCATCTATTATTATATCACCTCAACTCTACACAATCAAGGAGAAGGAGTATATTTTATTTTTTGAAGCCAAGAAAAAATATTACCTGTCTCAGAAAGCCAATAAACAATGGCTGGAAGCTGATAGTATCTATGTAGATAAAATGTCGGTAAAAGATTCCTTATTTGTACATTATTTAAACAAACACCTCACACATTCTCTGGTATTTACAATACAGGATAAATGCAGTGAAATAATAAGTCCGGCTTTTGTTAATGCTAAATTTGAACAGTTAAATAAATCGCGTGAGAACACCTTCAATGCTTATTTTAAAGAAAATGGAGTTGCCAACCGGGTAACTTTCAGGTCCTCTCAAAATTGCATTCCATACAATGGCTTTTCATTCTATAAAATAGAATATAAAGGAGAGATACCAGGTTTCCTTCTAAAGGCCTATACCGAAATGGATGAATTGGATAATGAACGCCCAAGAGAAGAATATCAAAAGCAACGGGGAAAAATAAAAACCATTTAGAGCCTGCCACAAAAGCTACCGGCCATGTGGGAAGATAAGTGATATGTATAAGATTCTTTTATTAGCATGTAACGCATTAGTACATGAATTGATGGATTTTTGCATCATACTCAATCATCCTAATATAAACCATAATGGAAATAACTGTAACTAAAGCTGCCGGCCCTTTTGAAATGTTGGGAAATTGCTGGGATGAACGGAAAAAAGAACTTAAATGGAAACATTCTCAATTGACGGATGCCGATTTGAGTTTTGAAACCGGTAAAGAAAATGAACTTCTCAGCAGGATAGAGGCAAGATTGAATGAAAACCGTGCGGATGGCCATCATTACATAGTTTATCACTGTAGCTGAATTCAATTACCGGCAAGTAAATTATGTAACTACTAAGTTAGTTTATGTAACATCAATTCAGCCACGGAGTACGAATTTTACTGTAACAAATTAATACCTTTTAAAATGAAAAAATTACTTCTTTTCCTATCTCTTATTATGCTACTATCCATGCAGAGTTGTTTTGTCCGCGGACGTGGCTGGCATGGCAGGCATGAGGGTTACCACGACAGGCACTAAAAGAAATTCATGAGGACGTATATTGAACATATTAAAAAAAACTGGAGTAAAGCCTTGCATGACAAGACTTCCAGGAGCAATTTAATAGGAGGCATTATTGCCTTGGTATTCTTAGCCATTTTTACTTATTACTTCTTCGATTATATTGAAAACCGCTCAGGTGGAGTAGTAATGAATGATTTGATTTTACGATTGATCCCGGCTAGGGATGTCTCAATTCCGATCGTTTTTTTTGAAGTAACAGTAATTATTTTATTTATAGTACGTTCAACTACAGACCCCGCTATGCTCATCACATTCCTGCTGGCTTACATATTGATACTGATCTCCCGTAATATTACAATAGGTATTACTGAACTGCGCCCCCCGACAGGATTAATAGAACTCAAGGACCCGATCGCAGCCCTCATCTACAAATCAAAATCCATTAACAGAGATTTATTTTATTCCGGGCATACTTCACTTCTTTTTCTGTTTTACTTATGCGCTAATAAAAAAACGGATAAATATTATATATTAATTGCTGCTATCAGCGTTGGCATATTATTGCTCATACAGCATGTGCATTACACAATTGATATTGTATGTGCCCCATTCTTTGCGTATGGCTGCTATTGGTTATCGAAAAAAATACCTCAGTACTCACGGGGAATTACCTTAGTTAAGGTTAAGGTGTGAATGATGTAACATTTCGTTAGACTTATGTAAGGCTTCCGCGTTGACTTAAGCCTAAGTTTGTTCAAAATATTTTGATTATGAATAAACTACAATCGCGCGCCATCTATATAAAAATTTCTTGTTTAATTATTGGCATCACTTATAGTATAACAGGTATTTGCCAAACACCCGACCCGGTTCCGAGAAAAAAAATATATCATGTAAATTATATCACAGGAAGTCTAATAATAGCCGGGGGCTTAGTATCCGATTATCCGGCTATTGGCCGGATCAAGGATAAGGCTGATATTACAAGTGGTGAAATAGCCGATTTGAATACAGGCTTGCTTAATCCTCTTGACAGGTGGGCAACAGAGCAAAACCCTAGCCAGTATAAGTTGTATAGTACATTGTCCGATGATGTCCAAATTCCAATGTATGTTCTTGTGCCGGCTATACTTGCTTTTGATAAAAAAATACGCATGGATTGGTTAGACCTGTTATTTATGTACGTTGAAGGGCATATTGTGACATTCACATTTTACAATTATAGCTGGCTTGGGCCTACATTTCAGAACAAGTTTCGCCCGATTACCTATTATACCAGCCTTCCTATGTCGGACAGGACAACCGGCAACAACCGCAATTCAGCTTACAGCGGGCACACTGCTTCAGTTGCCTATACCTCTTTCTTTCTTGCTAAAGTATATTGCGACTATAACCCTGAAGCCAGTAAATTTCTCATTTATACAGCTGCTGTAATTCCTCCGCTTGCCATGGGATATTTGCGCGTACGAGCATTGGCTCATATGCCATCTGACTGTATGACCGGGCTTACTGTGGGCGCTGTAATCGGAATTGTACTTCCTGAATTGCATAAATTCAGTAAAAAGGGAATTACCCTTGGAATGCTTAGCATACCGGGAGCAACAGGCCTGGATGTTTGCTGGACATTACCGACTAAAATATAATTAGAAAGCAAAATGGAGAATTCGTATACTACACCATTCTATGCTAAAACAGCTTTTGTATTTATAGGCATTATTTCATTTATTTTCATCTTGTATATAGGCCAGCGGATTATTGTTCCTCTTGTTTATGCAACTATTATCGCTATTCTTCTGAACCCATTGGTGAATTTTTTAGTTCGAATTGGGGTAAACAAAATTATTGCTATTTCTATTGTTGTAACAGTTGCAATTATAGCAGTAGCCGGTGTTTTATACGTTGTTTCATCACAAATCGGCATGATCAGTGATACCTATCCTGCGCTGAAATTAAAGTTTAATGTAACAAGCACACAAATTACCCAATGGGTTTCACAAAAGTTTAATATCCGGATATCAAAAATCAACGAGTGGGTTACAGTAACGCAAACAGAAGCCATAAGCAATCTTGCTGTAGGGGAAAAACTCACCGAAGCCGGGCAAATGTTGATGACCGGAATTTTACTGCCTGTTTACCTGTTCATGATACTTTATTATAAACCATTATTAATGGAATTTACCCGCAAACTATTCAAGTCGGAACATCATATTGCAGTGGCAGAGGTGTTAACAAATTCAAAAAAAATCATTCAGAGCTATCTCGTCGGCCTTTTCTTTGAAATGATAATTATTGCTGTTCTTAATTCATCTGGCCTTTTATTACTGGGAATCGATTATGCCATTATCCTGGGAATTACAGGAGCAATGCTTAACATCATTCCATACATAGGCGGAATTATAGCCATAGCCCTTCCCATGAGCATTGCTTTTGTTACCAAGAATTCTATTACCTATCCAATCCTGGTCTTCATCATTTACGTCTTCATTCAATTTATAGACAATCATTATATCATTCCGAGAATAGTAGCGTCAAGGGTGAAAATAAATGCACTTGTTTCCATTATTGTGGTTTTAATCGGTGGCGCATTATGGGGTATTCCGGGCATGTTTCTTTCCATTCCGCTAATTGCAATTCTCAAAGTCATTTTCGACCATATAGAACCATTAAAGCCATGGGGATTCCTTTTGGGGAATATCGTTCCTTCAGCTACCAAGCTTTCATTTATTAAACAAAAATCTAAATTATCACACACTTAAAATAAGCCTATGAAACCGGAAATCGGTATTACTGAAAAGCATTTACACAAAAACAACACCCTGCTTCCAATCATTTTATCTGATGAGATGGTTTTGAATATTTTAAATTAATTCGTTATGGCTGGCGATTCAAAAATCCGGAGTATTGAAGTAATAGAAGAGGTTAGTAAGCCTTCAGGGATTCCCTATGCTAAAGCCGTACGTGGTTTTTTTGAAGAGGTAACCCAATTAACCCAATTTACATTTCGTTTTTTTAGAGAGGCTTTTAAACCACCCTATGAGTTTAATGAACTTATTAAACAATCTTACCAGATAGGATATAAGTCATTTCCGTTGGTTGCAATTACGGGATTCATTCTGGGCCTTGTTATGACAATTCAATCTCGCCCAACACTTGCAGAATTCGGAGCCACTTCCTGGTTGCCTGCCATGGTTTCAGTTTCTATTATCAGGGAACTCGGCCCGGCCATCACTTCATTAATATTTGCAGGAAAAGTAGGTTCCGGTATCGGTGCGGAATTAGCTTCTATGAAGGTAACGGAACAGATTGATGCAATGGAAGTCTCGGGAATGAATCCATTCAAATACATTGTAGTTACACGAGTGGTAGCTACCTCATTAATGCTGCCTGTATTGGTAATAGCCGGGGATGCCATTTCATTATATGGGGCATATATAGGAGTCAATTTGAAAGGATCGGTAAGTTTTCATTTATTCTTTTTACAGGTTTTTGGAAGTCTTGATTTTTCAGATGTTTTTCCCGCAGTTATTAAAACTGTTTTCTTTGGATTTGCTATAGGATTAATTGGATGTTATAAAGGATATAATGCCAAAAACGGAACCGAAGGAGTTGGAGTTGCAGCTAATGCCGCTGTGGTGTTAGGCTCCTTATCCATATTTATTATAGATATGATCGCAGTCCAGATAACCAGTTTTTTTCTTTAAGTCTGTATGGAAACTACTGTTGCGAAAATAGAGAACTTACGGAAATCATTTGAGAATAACCATGTGCTCAAAGGTGTAAGTTTAGAGTTAGTAAAGGGTGAAAACCTTGTAATATTTGGTAAATCCGGCAGCGGGAAATCAGTATTAATTAAATGCCTCGTGGGTTTACTTGAACCCGATGAAGGAACCATTATTTTATTTGGTGAAAATATTGGTGGATTAAGGGAAAGCGGGCTAAACTTACTTAGAAAGAGAGTTGGCTTTTTATTTCAAAGTGCTGCATTGTACGATTCCATGTCCGTAAGGGAGAACCTTGAATTTCCATTACGTGATTTAAAGTCAAAACCAAAAGAAGAAATTGAAGCGCTTGTTATAGAAGCATTGCAAAATGTGGGACTTGAGCGTGCAATTAACAAAATGCCCTCTGAACTTTCCGGAGGAATGAGAAAACGGGTTGGATTAGCCCGAACATTGATATTAAAACCTGAAATAATACTTTATGACGAACCGACAACTGGACTTGATCCTATCACCTCCAAAGAAATCAGCCAACTGATTTTAGATGTTCAAAGCAAATATAATACCGCATCCATCATTATCACCCATGATGTGGAATGTGCGCGCATTACAGCAAACAAGATGAAGATACTTAAAGATGGAGCCTTCATTGCAGAAGGAACATTTCAAGAATTATCAACATCAAAAGATGAATGGGTGGGCTCATTCTTCCAATAACAGTTAAGAAAACAATTATGAAAACAGCAACAGGAAATAAAATAAGACTCGGAATTTTTGTTACAATAAGTATAGCTCTATTTATAGTTGGAGTATATTTTATCGGGCAAAAACAACAAATGTTCAGCCGCACGTTTCACATCAGTGGAGTCTTCAAGGATATCAGCGGGCTTCAGATCGGGAATAATGTAAGGTATTCCGGTATCAATGTCGGTATCGTGGAGGACATTCAACAAGTAACCGATTCAACTGTTAAAGTGGATATGCAGATAGAGGAGAAAACGCGAAAATTCATGAAGAAAAATGCAAAAGCTATCATAGGTTCTGACGGGCTTATGGGAAATAAAATAATGATAATAATCCCCGGGATACCCGGCAAGGAAGAATTGTCGGATAATGACATTCTAGAAACAACTCAACCGGTAAGCATGGATGATATATTAGTAAAAGTAAAAGTAACGAGCGACAACATGGCAGATATAACCTCCAATCTTTCCACCATTACTGCAAGTGTAAGCCAGGGAAAAGGAACTATAGGGAAACTGCTTATGGATAGCACCATGGCTAAGAATGTAGGCCAGGCTATGGTAAATATAAAACAAGGTGCCGGTGGGTTTAAACAAAACATGGATGCTGCAGGACATAGTTTTCTACTAAAAGGTTATCTGAAAAAAAAGGATAAAGAAAAGGATAAAAAGAAGGATAAGAAATAATAAGCTTATACGTCAACTTCACATCTTGCCACTTAAATTAGTACCTATTCGGCTCAACTATCAGTTTCTGCTTTTGGTATATGGGCAGCCGCAGATAATTCTTCCCTGTGGGCTTCAAGGTACTCCAGTTGTTTTTTGCCATATGCAATTCGTATGATCACTACAAAGAGTACCGGCACAATAAATATAGCCAGTGAAGAAGCTGCTATCATCCCTCCCAATACAGTACAACCGATAGTCCGGCGGGCTACAGCCCCTGCTCCTGTTGCCAATGCGAGCGGTAATACTCCGAATATAAATGCAAAGGATGTCATAAGAATAGGGCGCAACCGGAGGCTTACAGCATCAATGGTAGATTGTATAAGCTCCTCCCCTGCATCAACCCGCACTTTGGCATATTCCACAATAAGGATGGCATTTTTGGCGGCAAGTCCTATTAATGTTATTAAACCAATTTGTGCATATACATTATTATTTAATATAGAACCAGATTGATGAAGGCACCAAAGTGTAAGTATTGCTCCAAAAGCCCCGATAGGGACTGCAAGCATTACAGAAAAGGGTATTGACCAGCTTTCATAAAGTGCTGCAAGAAAAAGAAAAACGAAAATGAGGGAAAACATAAAAATATAAATGGTTTGTCCTCCTGCCACAATTTCTTCATAGCTCAATCCCGACCATTCATAACCATACCCCTGCGGCAGTACTTTAGCGGCAACCTCTTTCAGCGCCTCCATGGTTTGCCCGCTGCTATAATTTTGAGGTGAACCACCATCTACCTCAGCCGAACGGAAAATATTAAAATGGGGTATTACAGGGGCGGCTTCTATAGGTTTATAGGTTATCAGCGAACTGAGCGGCAGCATTTTTCCCGAATCATTGCGCACATAATATTTATCCATATCGGTTACCATTCTGCGGTATATTGTATCTGCCTGGATAACCACATGGTACGTACGGTTGTAAAGGGTGAAATCATTCACATATAAACTGCCCATATACGCCTGTATGGTTGAAAATACAGTCGATATGCTCACTCCCATTTTCTTGCATCTTTCCCTGTCTACTGTTAGATCGTAACTGGGGGTGTGGGCCGAATAATAACTTACAGCCTTGGAAATGGCCGGATTTTTATTGGCTTCGGCAACAAATTTTTTGACAAGGGTTTCAAATTGATGAACATCATCAGTGGTATTACGTTGTTCTATCATAAAAGTAAATCCGGCTGATATCCCTATTCCGGGAATTGGTGCCGGTTGAATTATGGTCACCTTACCGTTTTTCAAACCTGCTTTTCGTATTCTTTCATACATTTTTCCGATTAAGCCGCTGGAGTTGTCAGTCACCTTTTCACTATCCCCCTGGCGCTCGTCCCAGGGTTTTAACTGGACGAATATGGTACCGCTATTGGATTTGGCAGCGCCGTTGCTTATGTTTAATCCGGATAAGGCCCCATAGTGTCCTACTCCCGGAGTGCTGTCCACCACGCTCATTAATTTGGTAATAAAATTCACCGACTGTACAGTGGATGAAGCTTCGGGTAATTCATACGTTATCTGCACACGTCCGGAATCTTCATTGGGAATAAAACCGGAGGGCGTATATTTAAATAAAAAGAAAGTGCCGACTCCTATTAATATCAATAAAATAACAACATATTTTGAGCCATTGATCCCACGCTTTACACCATTTGAATAGGACTTTGTAAACCTGGCAAACCATTTATTAAACAAGAAGAAGAATTTATTTAACCCTTTTGATCTTTCATCGATGTGATGCGGCTTTAAAAGCAGTGTGCATAATGCCGGTGTAAGAGATAAAGCTACGAATGCTGAAATAAGTATGGATACGGCAATAGTAATTGCAAACTGCTGGTACAAACGGCCCACAATGCCCGGTATAAAAGCCACAGGAACAAAAACGGCTGCTAAAATTAAAGCAACTGCAATTACAGGGCCGGTTATGTCTTTCATCGCATTTTTAGTTGCTTCCACGGCATCCATTTTTTCAACATCGATGTAATGTTGAGCCGCTTCCACCACTATAATGGCATCATCTACAACAATCCCTATGGCTAAAATAAAACCAAACATAGTGAGTGTATTTATAGTGAACCCGAGAGGTACAAAAAAAATGAATGTGCCAATAATAGATACCGGGATCGCCAGAATGGGGATGAGTGCATTGCGCCAATTCTGAAGAAATAAAAATACGACAAATACTACAAGGAGCAATGCAATGAAAAGTGTTTTAACTACCTCCATTATCGATACTTTTACAATGGTGACTGCCTCAAATGGTACTTTATAGTCTACATCTTCCGGGAATGTTTTTTTAAGTTTTTCAAGCGCGGCATAAACACCATTAGCCACATCAAGGGCATTACTTGTGGGAAGCTGAAAAACCTGCAGGAAGGATCCCCGCTTGCCGTCTACGTATGAGTTGCTGGAGAAGGTGAATTTACCCAACTCAACCCTGGCAATATCTTTCAGGTAAACCATTTCGCCTG
>DATHNK010000115.1:0-2463 GCA_035486075.1 Bacteroidia bacterium | reverse complement strand
CCCGTTTAACCCCGAACCGCAATATTCCAAATCAGCAGGTTTGTATTGTACGCTGAATGACATACTCGTCTTGTATGACGGTACCTTCAACTCTTCAAATAATTTAATAAGCAAAGGATAGGTGACATGGTTGAATACCATAAAACCCGTATCAATATTTACTTCTTTGCCATCTTCATCAACTGTAATAGTATTTGTATGTCCACCCGGATAATCATTTTTCTCGTAAAAGAAAATTTCGGCATTACCTTTTAAGTAATGCCCGCAAGCCATGCCTGCTATACCTGTACCTACAATTGCAATTTTCAAAAGGTTGGGAGATTATTAAATATAATGGAATAGTGTAACGTATGGCAGAGATTGCTTCGTTCCTCGCAATGACGGTCGGAGCCCGACTGGCGATAATTCTTCATTGCGAGGAACGAAGCAATCTCTGTTAGTATCTGCAGAATTATCATTGTTCCATTTATTTAATTCCAGAAATCCCAACTGATTCCAAAACGAATGGTACGGTCGGGCATTGGATAGTGCAAGGCATAATAATAGTTATAAGGTACCAATCCCTCTGTTACGTTTTCAAATTTCACAAACATGCGGAATGTTTTTATACGGAAAGAAACAAAAGGGTCAATGTATAGGTAATTGCCAAGTTTGGTAGAGTTTTCAATATAATACTGATCGGTAACGGGCATATAGGCATAACCGTAGTATGCTGTATTATAGAAAAAGTCGGCGCCTAACCGCAACAGTAAAGCATGATGAAATACGTAGCTTTCGAAAAATATGGAGTTCTCCGTTACAATTCTGGGGAGCCTCAATGGAACGGAATCTGCCACATATTGCAATTTCTCGGAAGTAACCCAATGGAATTTATAAAGTTTGAAATCCTTTGAAATGCCCGCACAATAAACCATTACCGACGGATGGTATTGGGCAGCCTGGGCATTGCCGCTGTCGAAATAAACCATATTGGTTATTTTTGTTGCTTGCAGGGTTATACCTAATTTCCATTTTCTGTCGTAATAAGTAAACGTAAGGTTGGATGTGATTGTATTGGCAAACTGGTTATACCAGTCAATATTATTACCTTCGTATAACTGGTAAATAAACGGCGGAGCCTGGTTGGAGTAGATGGCGGATAATTTTATGAATCGTGATGTATCTAACTTAATTCCGGCCTGAATTACACCCTGAACATCTCCCTGCTGGCTGCCATAAAAAATATATTGCCCCGATGCATCAAAAAGTACTTTGCCACTGTCGAAGGCATTGTAAATACGGGCATGTGAAATTACATTGGTAAATACTTCATCGGTATATTTTTGGGTAGTGAGCGTAAGTATACCATCCGCATCCTGGGGGTTTATTCCAATAAAATTGCGGAAATGGATCCACTGGTCTTTTACTCCGGCCTCCCACTTCATAATATTGGTCCAGCCCTTTCCGGACCCAACGGACAGATCGTTACTGAACTCGTTATAGCGTAAAGAGTCATATGTTATTGGAGCAAATAATTCATAGTATGGTCTTTTCGTCAGGTTGGTATCGGCGGAGTTGTTATCGGTAAAAACATTAGAGTGGCCGGCAATCCGCATGGAGTGGGATATATAGAACAACGGGTTATTCTTCAGCGAATCATTATTTTTATAGCCTAAATAATAATATTGCTGAACGTGAAAAGATTGCTCGAACATTTCGGTGCTGGCATAGTTTAAATTAACAGGGGCTGCTGACCTGTCACTAAAATATTGGCTTGCCAGGTCAGTGTCGTTGGCAATGCCGCCATTTTGCTGGAATTTGTCAACATCATACAGAATATTGGCAAACAACTGGTAGCGTTTGGTATGGTAATAGGCATCAAGAGTAAGCTGGTTCATATTGGTGCTTTGATTCAGGTAATTACCCTCCGAACGTATCCTTTTAAATCCTAAGGAAATATCCAGGTTTTTCCCGAAATTCTGGGCGTGTGTAAATTGAAAGAACTGGTGGATCTGCGGGTCTGATACATAGTAAAATTGGGTGTAGGGAGCGCGGGTATTGAAATATCTTACCGAAGAATCGGCATAAAAATTATTGCTTACATAATCTTGCCCGTAAAAGAATCCCATAGGTTGCAAATCGGCGCTGAAAAGTACCGGAACATAAGGCAGGCCGGTATTGCCAAGGTTATAATGCGTGGTATATAGTTGAAAATTATTGAGTGTTGTGTCTGTAATGCGCATATTTTGCCAGCCATTCTGAGCCCAGATATTGCCCGGTGCAAACATAGATTCTGTAAAGGAATAGGTTATAGGCTTGAATTTTCCACGTACCGTATCACTTTTATCAGCAAGTGCGGGCTTGGCAGCTAAAAGCAGTAAAACGCTAAAAATGAAGAATAACCTGGCTTTCATTAATTCAAATAGAAGATTCATAAAGAGCCCTCAAAAATAGAAAACTCTTTCCTTCCATCTTAATGGATAA
>DATHNK010000114.1:0-3106 GCA_035486075.1 Bacteroidia bacterium | reverse complement strand
AAAATAACTGGAGCGGTAACGGGGCGGTACTTGCGGCAGATCAAGGCCGGTTCTGCGCAAGGCATGCACTTCAAAAGTGTCAACATTCTGCAAAGGCATATCCGCGGTTATTTCGTGCCACTGTATGTCCAATGCAGCAGCTGCAATAAGTTCCGTCATGTCGTAGCCCTTGTTAAAAGTGGCTGCTTTTTTAAGCTTATCCACCAGTTCCTGAGGCATTAGCTCTCCTGTTTTGTAATGTTTGGCATAGTTTTTAAATACCTGTGGGTCCGAAGCCCAATGTTCATTGAACTGGGAAGGGAACTCCACAAAATCGCGGGCCGTAGATGTCCCGGAAATGCTCACATATTGTTCATCGGCAAATATGCCATGCAGGCCGTGCCCAAACTCATGGAACATGGTTACAACATCATCAAAACTTATTAATGCCGGTTGTCCTTCTGCCGGTTTGGTGAAATTGCAGATGTTATAAATAACCGGTTTTGTACCCAGTAATTTAGATTGATCCACCAGGTTGGCCATCCAAGCTCCGCCATTCTTGTTGTCGCGTTTAAAATAGTCGCAATAAAAAAGTGCCATGGAAGTACCATCCTTATCGAACACCTCAAAAACTTTTACATCAGGATTATAAACGGGTAGGTCGGTACGCTGTTTAAAGGTGAGGCCGTAAAGCTGGTTAGCGGCGTAAAACACACCATTTTTCAAAACACTGTCTAGTACAAAATAAGGCTTTACCTGGCTTTCATCCAAATCGTATTTCGCTTTGCGAACCTGTTCGGAATAAAAATCCCAATCCCATGGTTGAACCTGGAACCCGCCTTTTTGTGCATCGATCACTTTCTGGATATCGCTTGCTTCCATTTTTGCCCTGGCAGTAGCGGCAGGCACCAACTTGGCGAAGAATTGTTCCACGTTTTCCGGTTTTTTTGCCATCTGGTCCATCAACGTTAATGAGGCATAGTTCGGGAAGCCTATCAGTTTGGCTTTCTCGGCACGCAGCCTGGCAATATGTGATATAAGGGCGCGGGTATCATTAGAATCTCCTTTCTCGGCACGGTTAATGGAGGCTTCAAACAGCTTCTCGCGGGTAGCCCTCACTTTCAGGGATGAGAGGAGCGGTTGCTGGGTTGTATTCTTCAATGTCAGCAACCATTTTCCTGGCATATTGGCAGCTTTAGCAGCCGACGCAGCGCTTTCCATTTCAGAGGGAGAGAGGCCGGCTAATTCGTTGCTGTCGCTTATCGCTAATGCCCCAGCTTTAGCTGCAGCCCGCAACTGATTAGTATATTTTGCTTCGAGGCTCGCATCTTCTGCATTCAGTTTTTTCAGGCTGTCCCTGTCTTTATCCGAAAGATTGGCACCCGACAGTACAAAGTGCTGGTAATAAAACTCTATTAAGCGGTGTGCTTCCGGATCGAGTTTCAATTGTTCACGCTGGTTATAAATGGCCTCTACCCGTATAAATAACCGGGCATTTAGAAAAATAGCATCGTTGGCAGCAGCAAGGTCCGGGGCCACATCTTCCGAAACCTTATCAAGTACCGGGTTAGTATTGGCGCCTGACAATAAATTGAATACATTATTCACCCGGCGAAGCATAAGCCCGCTTTTTTCCATAGCCACCAGCGTATTTTCAAACGTAGGAGCATCGGGGTTTTCAGCTATTGTTTTCACTTCGGCCAATTGCTCTTTTATGCCTTCTTCTATGGCCGGTTTGAAATCACTGTCTTTAATATTGGTAAAGTCGGCAGTTTGAAATGGCAAGGTACTTGCCTTGGCGAAAGGATTGTTGGGCGACATAGTATTGTTATTATTAGCGGCTTGTTTGGATTTATTACCACAGGAAGATAGTATCAGCACAACCGAAACTGATAATAGAGAAGTAATTTTGATTTGTTTCATTTTAAAGGAAAGTTAAATGGGGCGCAATATAATAAAAGCAATGCTTTCTTTTACGATATTCTCATGGAACTAAAATGAAAAAGGAGGGTATTTAACCCTCCTTTTTCATTACGGGAAAATCAGATTACCTGGTTTTAACAATTTTCTTTTCTAAGGCTATAGTTCCATCCGAATTCATTATACGTATCATATAAACCCCATTTGCTTTTTCAGATATATCGTAAAGCACGGTAGTTTTATCTACGGTCACGGTACTCAGATTTTGGCCTATTGAATTATATAATTCAATAATTTGTCCCTGAACTACACCTGTCACAGTAAACTGTCCATTACTTGGATCAGGATAAATGTTAATGGATGAATTATTGGTAATGTTTTGTATTCCAACTGTAGTACCTATCGCAACGCAATTATCTCCGGTACAGCCATTATGGTCAGTAACTTTTATACAATAATCACCTGTGCACTGATTCTTGATTGAGTCGGTTGTTTGTCCTCCGGGTGACCATAAGTATGTATAAGGAGGAGTACCTCCAACAACAGAAGTAACACCTGCTATGCCATTGCAAGGGGCTGTTGCATCAACATAAATGGTATTGACTATTATGGCAGCAGGCTGAGTTATGGTAACCGAAGCTGTAGCATCGCATCCATGTGCATCTATAACCTCACATGTGTAGGTATTTGCAGGCAACGATGTAGCTGAACTTGTAGTGCTCTCTGCCAATGTCCACATGTAGGTATATGGGGAAGTTCCACCTGTTACATTAAATGCTGCCGAACCATTATCACCGTAACAAACAGGATAAGTAGTGCTTGTTAAGGTTTCAACAAGAGCAGCGGTAGGCTGAGTAAGGGTAACTGCAATAGTACTACTGCAACCGTTACTATCCGTAATGGTTACCGAGTAGGTTCCGGCTGAAAGCCCTGAAGCCTGGTAAACGGTGCTTACATTTGGTGTCCAAGCATAGTAATATGGCATGGTTCCACCTCTTGTTCCAATTGATATAGCACCCTGATTACCTCCTTTGCAGCCAACATTCATTACAACCGCAGCGCTGTCTCTCAGCATAGTTGGTTGTGTAATGGTAACTATAGCTGTTGTTCCGTTACAACCATGATTATCTGTTATGAACACAGAATATGTTCCTGCGGAAAGTCCGGTTGCGGTAGCTGTGCTATTGGTATTTGGTGTCCATGTATA
>DATHNK010000113.1:0-2959 GCA_035486075.1 Bacteroidia bacterium | reverse complement strand
GTAAAACCAATCGCTGAATAAAAGTATTTTTTTCTTAGACATCTATTTTATTCTCTTTAATCCAGTTTTCCAGGGCAACCAAATGCCATATTTTATACCAGGGGGCCATAGGGCTTTCTTTCAGAAAATCTTTCCACAAAGATTGCAAATTAATTTTATTAAAATATTGTCTTTCCGCAAGGCTATTTATATTCCCTTCACAGAAAGGCTTAAGTTCATTCCGCATCCATACATTCCAGGGGAAAGTAAAACCCATCTTCTTTCTATTGGTAATGTTCTCCGGTAAAAGGCCTTTCATAGAATCAGTAAGTAATTTTTTAGGAGTAACAGGATATTTCATTTCATCTGACAATCCTAAAACGTATTCGACCAATGTATAATCTAAAAACGGAACCCTCACCTCTAATGCATGCGCCATACTCATTTGGTCAGTATCTCTAAGCAGCACATCAGGAAGATAGTTACTAAGTTCCGCGACTGAAATTCTTGATAGTATTCCAACGTTCTTATTGGTTGAAATTTTTCTGTCTAATGGAGAAATTGAATTCAGGAGATCAGTCAGCTCCTTTTTAGTAAATGTTTCTCTTGTTACTGCATACGTATTTTCGAGCCCCCAGTTGGGAAGCTCCGCCATTTCTATAAGTTTGGCAGATGCCGGTGATGGTTTCACCAAATTCATCAATTGGAAAGGCAATGAAACCAATGGAAATCCGGATACCCATTTCAATTTTTCAAGCTTGCTCAACCTTTTAAATAAAGGGTATCCTGCAAAAAGTTCATCGCTTCCCAGCCCTGACAGAGCCATGGTAATTCCGGCTTTTTTAGTTGCTTCAGATACTATATAAGTATTAATGCCATCACCACTGGGATGATCCATACTTGATAGGGCTTCCGGCATTTTGAAAAGGCATTCCTGCGGACTTAGCTTTATATCGTGGTGCTCCGAATTGTATTGCTTAGCTATTTGAGAAGAAAAAGGGGCTTCGCTATATTCCGATTCATTGAAAGAAACCGAAAATGTCCTCACTTTTTCACGCATTAGTTTTGACATAACAGCTACAACCAAACTGGAATCAATTCCACCGGACAAAAAAGCACCAAATGGCACGTCTGCGACAAGCCTTCTTTCTACTGAAGCAAAGAAGAGTTCTTTTATATCCTTACATACCTGCTCGTATGATTTTTCTGTTTTAGGTAATTTTATGTCCTGCAAGCTCCAATATTTTTGCTGCCGTACAGGAATATTTGTTTCACTTTTTTTAATTAATAAATAATGCCCGGGAAGAAGCATCTTTACATCTTCAATAATAGTAGATGGTGCATGCACGGTTTGAAAAGCGACATAATCGCAAACGGCACTTTTATCAAGCCTTTTAGGAACTAAATTACTTTTAAGCAATGCCCTAATTTCTGAAGCAAAAAGAACTTTATTATCTCCCTGCCAGTAATAGATAGGTTTTATGCCCAACCGGTCTCGGGCAATAAACAATTCCTCTTTTTGCTTATCCCAAATGGCAAAACCAAACATGCCATTGAAATATTTTAAGCAATCCACTCCCCAGCGCTGGTATGCGGCAATTATTACTTCTGAATCGCTCTGGGTGCGGAAAGAATATGCCTGGCTCGTATCTCCTACCTTCGACCTTTGCAATTCAAGTCTTAAACTTTTGAAGTTGTAGAGCTCACCATTGTATATCAAGGCAAAACGACCATCGGCTGAGAACATAGGCTGGTGGCCGTTCTTCGATAGGTCAATTATAGACAGGCGTCGATGCCCCAAAGCAATTCCGGCATCTGTAAAAAAACCCTCATCGTCAGGCCCGCGATGCCCTATGGCAGCGTTCATCAGCGAAACGCTTTTTTCCGCTACCTCTTTATCCTGTAAACCTATTATGCCACAAATACCACACACAGCTATTATTCTTCTTTAGCCGGCAAAGATATGATTTGTCCTTTCTTTGGGAGAATGAATAATAACCACTATTGCCGGGGTTTATTTCACAATTTCCAACTTCCTTACTTGTGTGGAACCATCATCCATCAGAATTTTCAGGAAATATACTCCATCTGGAAAGGATTGACAATTAATTACAGAGGATTGGCAATTACATTGTTGCTCGTAAATTTTTTGTCCCGGAATATTATATAAACTTATCAACTTTCCTTTTGCATTTCCCTTAAAAAGCAGGGTAAATTGATCTGATGCCGGATTAGGATAAACTACTAACTGGTTAGCATCAGCTAATTCATTAATTCCAGTTACAAAAACCACGCAAGTAACTGCTATACATCCATTGCTATCAGTCACAGTGCAGCAATAGTTATCAGGACAAAGGTTATTGATAGTGTCAGTTGTAGCTCCACCGGGAGTCCAGGAATATTTGTAAGGAGGGGTTGCTCCACTTGCGGCAACCCATGCAGAACCATTGCAACCAGAACCTGTTATTGCTTTAGAACCATTTGAAACTACAAGTGCAGTTGGGGAAGTTATTACAACACTGGCAGATGCCATACATCCATTATTATCAGTTACTATAACGCTATAAGAGCCTGCAGAAAGGCCTAAATTATTATTGCTTGTAACTCCGTTAGACCACAAATAGGTATAAGGTACAACACCATCACCAGGCAATGCTATGGCACTTCCATCTTTTCCTCTATTACACAGAACATTCGAAAGAACGGACGAATTCGCTAAAACCTGCAAAGGTTGGGTAATTGCAGCTGAGAGTGTAGCCGAACAACCGTTACTGTCAGTTACTATTAATGTATATGTTCCCGCACTTAAAGCAGAGGTGGTAAGGTCGCTTCCACCTCCGGGCGACCAGCTATACTTATATGGAGGCACGCCACCAATGTGCAGATATTTAATGGTTACTAAACCATTTCCTGTTTGTGTTGCTGTTGGGCTTCCTAGTAAAGTGGCAGTTGGCATAAGATACGAGCCTGCACCGCCGCC
>DATHNK010000112.1:0-9470 GCA_035486075.1 Bacteroidia bacterium | reverse complement strand
TGGACTACAATTATTAAAAGAATGCAAAGAAGCCGGGCAGGAAGCGGCTGTTATTGTCCTTACGGCGCGTGGAAGTACCGATGATAAAGTGAAAGGATTGGACCTTGGGGCTGACGACTATCTTGCCAAGCCATTTTCGTTATTAGAGCTCTCTTCACGAATGCAGGCTATCACCCGCCGCAAACATGGATTAAAAAGGAACATTGTTGAATTGGGAGGTTTCCACGTTGATCTGACCAACCGTTCTGTGAACTTTAACACTACGCTGATAAATCTTACGAAAAAAGAATTTGATATTCTGCAGTATCTTCTTATTAATAAAAACCGCGTTATTACCCGCATGCAGCTTACCGAGCATATTTGGGACAATGCCCTGGAAGTGGATTACGATTCCAATTATGTGGATGTTCACATTAAAAACCTCCGTAAAAAATTAACGCACTATGCGCCGGTTGAATGGATTGAAACAGTACGGGGCATAGGCTACCGACTTAACCTAATGTAATTTTAATTTCCGCCCATGAAGCTCTACTATAAGCTTACGCTTATTAATGCGCTCTCGCGTATTACCATAGTGGCAGCTTTTTTAATTTTTGTACCCGACCTCATATACAAGGCAGCCATTCAGCATACAGATGATCTGCTGGGAAAAAGGAAAGTAGAGTTCATTCATATTATGAATAAAATGGGGATAAACCAGTTTATCCAGGAGGAATCGGACAGCACCTATGCCGATTACACCATTTTCAAAGAGAAATATGTTTCTATAGAACCTACCAAGAAAAATATCAATGACACAATAGTTACCGGCCGAAGGGATATTGAGGGCGATACTGTAGAAGCACGCATCTTGAAGCATTCCTTCAAATATAACAACACTACATACCTGCTTGAAATTGGTGAAAGCCTGCAGTATGTTGACGACCTGAAAGTTGTTTTAAGCAAAGTTGCTTTATATATATTATTAGGTGTAATATTCCTTACTGTATTTGTAGACTTATCTGTTATGCAATACCTGTTGCGCCCGTTGCAAAAGATCGAGGCCAAGTTAAAAGGCATTAGAACGCCGGAGAAATTCGATTATACCCTTGTAAAAACCAACACTACCGATTTTCGATACCTGGATCGCACCATCCGGAACATGATGCGTAAGATCCGCAATACATTTTATATTGAAAAGGAATTTATTGCCAATGTTTCGCATGAACTTCTAACCCCTATCTCCATATTGCAGACACGCCTGGAGAATATGCTGGAAGCAGGAAACCTGAGCGAAGAAACAGAAACCAAAATTATGGAATCGCAAAAAACATTGGGCAGGCTCAAGCAAATTGTCCGGTCATTACTGCTGATCTCGCAGATAGAAAATAACCAGCCCCCGAAAGGAGATAGAGTAAGCATTAAGGAACTGTTGGAGGAAGTGAAATCGGAAATTGAGGTAAGGCTGATTGAAAAAAATATTACCCTGGAATTGGAAACCGGTGATGATTTTGTGTTTACCCCATCTAACCGTTCCCTGTTATATACCCTATTTTTTAACCTGGTAAATAATGCCGTTAAGTATAATAAACATAACGGATGGATAATTATTACTACGGAGAAAACAAAATCAGAATACCTGGTGCATATACGTGATACGGGCAAGGGCATAGCGGCTGAAAACCTGAAATCTATTTTCTACCGTTTTAAGAAATTCAATAATTCGGAAAGCGAGAGCTATGGCCTGGGTCTTGCAATGGTTAAAACCATTGCCGATTTTCATGATATGGAAATAAATGTGGAGTCAAAACAAAACGAGGGTTCTACATTTACAGTAGCTTTCAAACTTTAGCTGATAGTTATGAGGTTAGCGGAGAACGAACTCAAAGAATTTCTAGAGGAAAAATATGAACTTTATAACCGCCCTTCTTTTATAGAGCTTGATCCGGTTAGTATTCCACATAAATTTACACATAAAGAAGATAGGGAGATAGCCGCTTTTTTTTCAGCGACTATAGCCTGGGGCCAGAGGCCCACCATCCTTAAAAATGCTAATAAGTTGATGGAGTTAATGGACAATGAGCCCTATAATTTTATTATGAATTCTGAAAAAGGAGACTGGAAAAGATTCGAAAAATTTGTTCACCGGACATTTCAACATACCGATGTTATTTATTTTATCCGGTCATTACAGAATATATATTCTCACCACGGAGGGTTGGAAAAGGTTTTCGCCGATAAGAGCAAAAAGGATGTGAAGGAGGGTATTCAGCATTTCAGGAAAATTTTCCTGGAAATAGATCCGGCGGGAAGAACCACCAAACATATATCCAATGTGGAAAAGAATGCTTCCGCCAAAAGAATAAACATGTTTCTGCGATGGATGGTGCGTAATGATAAACGGGGGGTTGATTTTGGAATATGGAAAAACATCTCCCCTGCCCTGCTCTATTGTCCCCTTGATCTTCATTCAGGAAGGGTTGCCCGCAAATTGGGTTTATTAAAAAGGCCCCAGGATGACTGGAAAGCTGTAAACGAACTGACAATTAATTTAAGAACCCTCGATAAAAAAGATCCTGTTAAATATGATTTTGCGCTTTTCGGGCTTGGCGTATTTGAAAAGTTTTAATTCCAGTTTAAACCCCTAATAATCCTTTTCAGTCGAATATGTAAGATGGTATCGAAAAAAGCGTTATATCTTTGCTCAAACAATAATAAAAACAGAATTAATACCAAAACATCATGAAGAAATATCTTATACTCCTACCCGCTTTATTAGTTTGCTACACTCTGAGTGCCCAATTAACAGTTGGGATTGACGGTGGATTGTCCATACCTACCGGACAATATGCCGGAACTGCATCAACATCAGGAAATACGTTAAACGGTTACGCAAAAATAGGTTCTTGTTATGATGCGTATGTAGGATTTAAATTTTTACCCTTTATTGGCGCAATGGTGCAATATGGGGCAAACAACAATTCGTTTGATGTGGCAAAGTTAAATACCTCAGGTACATCAACTTTCACTACCAGCGGTGGCGATAAAATTGCTGAATACCTGATTGGCCCTTATTTTTCAATAAAATTAGCCAATATTAAACTGGAAGCCAAGCTTTTGGGTGGAATTGTTTCCAGCAACTATCCTACTATTACAGATAACACCAGTTTCAATGGCGTAACCTCTTCCGTTAGCAACTCTTTTGATACGGGAAATGATTTTGGTTTTTGTGCCGGGGCAAAAATTAAATTCATGGTTGCCAGAATTGTTGGCATAGGGTTAGGTGTAGATTACCTGGCTTCCAGTGTTAGTTTTCAAGGAGTTGGCAATGGTAATACATACAAAATGTCCGAGGGTGTGATTCAAGCTACCTTGGGTGTATCGCTTGATTTATAATCATTTTGTTATTATATTTTTTAGCCCTTAGATTAATTTCTAAGGGCTTTTTCAATTGTAATCGTTCTTATTTGTACGTTTGCAACAAAATTAATTTAAAATGAAAAAGGGATATATCGTTCTTATAGCTGTAGTAGTGTTCTTCCTGATCATCTTTGTATGGGTGAAAGGAATTTATAATAACATGGTAACACAGGATGAAGCTGTTACTGCACAATGGCACCAGGTAGAAACCCAATATCAGCGGAGACTGGACCTGATACCAAACCTTGTAAGTACCGTTCAGGGATATGCCAATTTTGAAAAATCGACCCTAACGGACGTTATTAATGCGCGTGCAAGTGCTACCAAAGTTACTATAGACCCAAGCCACCTGGATGCAGCAAGCCTGCAACAGTTTCAACAGGTTCAGGGACAAGTTTCCTCTTCCCTTTCCCGCTTGCTTGTTGCCGTTGAAGCTTACCCTGACTTGAAAGCCGACCAGAACTTTATGGCATTACAAGCCCAATTGGAAGGAACGGAAAACCGTATTGCTACTGAAAGACGCCGTTTTAATGAGGTTGCACAAGGATTCAATACGTATATCCGCCGGTTCCCGCAAAATATTTTTGCCGGTATGTTCAATATGCCGTTAAGAGCTTATTTTGAATCGGATACTGCAGCTTCCCAAGCTCCTAAAGTGAACTTTCCGAATAACAAATAATTCAGGAAGATTCAGAGTATCTTTTTAACTCTGTCTATTATCACGTCATATTCAAAGCCTTTTTGCATGGCATAGTTTATCAGCTTTTGCATAGCCGGTGTGAATAAGTCATTATCTGAAAAGGTATCTTTAGGTGTTTTCGCTTTTATCTGTTTCCATTTCTTGAGAAGCAGCGCATCCAGCGTCTGCACATAATCGGTGGTTTCTATTTCACCAAGACCCTTTTCCAGCATTTCTTTGTTAATACCTTGCCGTTTTAGTTCCATTTCAATCTTCTTCTTTCCCCACTTTTTATTCCTAAATTTCCCTCGTGTATAGGCAGATACATACCTCTTTTCATTCAAAAAACCTTCTTCTTTCAGCTTTTCAATCATTAGCTGGGCTTTATCTTCCATAGCGCCCAACTCCAGAAGTTTCTTATTCACTTCCTTAATGCTTCGCTCACGCAAGGCACAATATTTACGCACTCTTAGCAATAAGGCCTCATCTGAAAGCGTTTTTTTCGTTCTTTTGTCCATTGATTTTTTATACTGCAGAAATGCGGGATAAAAATATCGCATTTTATGCTGGAACGTCTCAAAAATCTTTTCGGAAGTAAAAATAATATGACCTTTCTCGACCACCTGGAATCACTCAGGTGGCACGTTATAAGGTCGGTGTTAGTGCTTTGCGTTGTTACCGCAGTCATGTTTTTCTACAACGACTTTGTTTTTAACACCATTCTCTTTGGCCCAACAAAGCCAACTTTTTTAACCTACCGTGCCTTATGCCATCTTTCAAGAGTAATGAATCTGGGCGCTGATCTATGCATAACCCCAAAGGTAACACTTATTAACACCGTTATGGCAGGCCAGCTTATGATGAGTATCTGGGGAACATTCATAGCTGCGCTGATCGTAACCGTTCCATACATACTTTGGGAGTTATGGCGGTTTATCCGCCCCGCATTAAAAGATAAGGAATTAAAATCGGCCCGGGGTTTTGTTGCAATAAGCAGCCTGCTTTTCCTTACAGGAGCTCTTTTCAGTTACTTTATAATTGTACCCTGGACGGTGACTTTTTTAAGCAGTTTCCGCATGAGTGGCCCTGTAGTACAAAACTTTTTCGATGTACGCTCTTATATTTCCATGGTAACAACCCTTGTGTTGTGGTCGGGAGTAATTTTTGAACTCCCCATACTATCGTATATCCTCACCAGTATTGGCATTATTTCACCTCCTTTTTTGAAAAAATACCGCCGTCATGCCGCCGTGGTCATACTTGTGGTAGCTGCCCTGATAGCCCCGCCTGATGTGGCTTCGCAGGTAATTGTCTCAATTCCTTTGTTTATACTGTTTGAAGTGAGTATTTTTGTGTCGAAATATGCTGAGCGAAAGAAACGCGTAAAAGCCAGTTAACATTTTAAAAAACTATGAATAAAATACTTGTAACGGGTGGAGCCGGGTTTATCGGGAGTTCAGTAGCTGAAAAGTTAGCTGCCGATAAAAATAATTATGTAGTTATTGTGGATGACCTTACAACGGGTAGCTTCAATAAAATTCCGGAATCGCCGCATAAAAATGTGCGCTTTATTAAATGCGATGTGAACGACTGGATGGATGTTTCAGGTATCATGTATTCTCAGCCTTTTGATTATGTATTTCATTACGCAGCGGTGGTGGGTGTGACCAGAACACTCGAAAATCCTGTAAAGGTTCTGAACGACCTTTCCGGCATACGCCATTTGCTTTATTTAGCTAAAAACAGCGGTGTAAAAAGAGTTTATTTTTCATCCTCTTCGGAAGTTTACGGCGAGTCTTTCCATTTTCCACAGCATGAAGAAACCACTCCCCTGAATTCCCGTCTGCCTTATGCCATTGTTAAAAATGCCAGCGAATCATACCTTAAAGCGTTCCAGCAGGAATATGGATTGGAATATACTATTTTCCGTTTTTTTAATACGTATGGTCCACGACAATCCAAAGATTTTGTGGTTTCTAAATTCCTTGCCAAAGCATTGAAGAACGAACCTATTGAACTTTACGGCGGCGGTACACAAACCCGTACTTTCTGCTATATAGACGATAATGTAGATGCCTGTTTGAATGCATTTAAAAATAATCTTTACGTAAATGATGTGGTGAATATTGGCGGAGATGACGAAGTTCCAATAATTGATCTTGCAAAACTTATTATTAAACTCACCAATTCCGGTTCAACCATTGTAAACCTGCCTCCATTGCCTGAAGGGGACATGACACGCAGAAAGCCGGATTTGAGCAGGATGAAAAAATTACTTTCAAGAGACCCGATCTCATTGGAAGATGGGCTGAAAAAAGTTTTGAATAATACAAAGTTTATTTTATAAAACTCTGCCGGTGAATATACCTGACACTATACAGGAAAGGGTTAAAAAAGAAATAGATCTATTCTGCAAACACCTTCCGGAAGAGCCTAACGAACTTTATGAACCTATGAGATACATGCTATCCTTAGGAGGAAAAAACCTGCGCCCGTCTTTGCTTTTACTCACTTGCAAAATGCTCGGCGGGAAAATGAATGATGCAATTCCGGCTGCCATTGCCATTGAGCTTTTTCATAACTTTACTCTGATACATGACGATGTAACTGATAACTCTCCATTGAGGCGCGGCAAACCAACAGTCTATAAAAAATGGAATTTGAATGTTGCCTTGTTGAGTGGTGATGCATTGCTTATAAAATCGTACCAGGAATTAAGCAAGACTGCGGTAAAATACCTGCCGCAAATATTCCAACTGTTTAATGATGCGGCGCTGAAAGTATGCGAAGGGCAACAGTTTGACATGAACTACGAGACAAAAAGCAAAGTTACTATTGACGATTATCTCAGCATGATAAGTATGAAGACGGCTGCTTTGTTTTCTGCTTCCATGGGGATGGGTGCTATAGTCGCTGGTGCATCAAAAAGTGATTGCAATAAAATGAAGATTACCGGGGAAAGCCTCGGTATGCTTTTCCAGTTGAAGGATGATATGTTAGATGTATTTGGCGAATCGGCGCAGACGGGCAAGCAAATAGGCGGAGACATTATTCAGGATAAGAAAACATTTTTACTTCTAAAAGCTCTTGAATTAGCCAAAGGAAAAACAAAAGCAGAACTCATTGTTTTAATTGGAAACACGGAAATTTCACCGATAGAAAAAGTGAAAAGAGTAAAAAAGTTCTATGAAGACTTATGTGTTGAGGAAATTGCAAATAGACAAATGGAAATGTATTATTCCGATGCAAAAAAATCGTTGGCTTCAATAAAAACTCCGGAGAAAGATATTCTGCTTGCACTTACAGGCGCTTTACTTGACAGAAAAAAATAAACTATTGGGCTGTTAGTTCAGCTGGTTTAGAATGCTGCCTCGACAAGGCAGAGGTCGGCGGTTCGAGCCCGCCACAGCCCACAAACCCAGTGTGAGTGTGAGACAAGAGAGTGAAGAATAAAAACTAATTGGTATCGAAAATTATTTTCTTTCGGACTAGTTCTTTGACGGCTTCGGCAATTTGGAGGTATTCTTTAGCTTCGGATAAATCCGGAGCAAGGAAATTATCAGGATAACGTGCTTCAACAGCGTATGCATTAAGGTCTTTAAAATTAATATCTGCAAAATCACTGTCAAACTTAGCACAACTCTTGCGTAATCTCGTCAGGTCATGGATTTTCAAGATTTCTTCGCCTTTATAAAATAGGTATGCTTTAAGATACTTCTCAACACATTGCTGGCAATGAAAGCAGGCAGCGTCCAAAATCAAAGGATTCATTTCTATCGCCATCTTTGCGACCAATAAATCACTATCGGCTTTGGTATACCACTTTAATATATATTCCCCTTCTTCTGGTGTCATAATTCTACGCCTTCATCTATAGCAGTCCTGACAATATGACTGGGTAATTGCACTTTCTTCTTTACTTCTTCTTCACTATTCAAAAGCACGTCAAAAGGAGCATCAAGAGCGTATACTAAAGCTGTTTGAATTTTTGTTATCCAAGGAATTTTTTCTCTTGGCGGCATAGTATTAGGAATGATTACCAGCACATCATAATCGCTATCCTTATTGGCATCTCCGCGAGCCATAGAGCCGAATAAAAGCACCCTTGCATCTGGTATTACTGAGCGGACAGTTGATTTAATGGTATTTTGTATGGATTGGGTTACCATGATGCAAAGGTAGGGAATTACTTATTTCTTTTGCCTCCATTTTTGTATCGCTCCCAAGGTTTGTTTTCTGGCTGTTTCAGCAGGGATTCCCATACCAAGTTCGATTTCTTTTTCTGCCTCGGCAATCATACTTTCAAATTCTTCATCTGTGGCGGGGCGAGAAGGATTAGCCCAGTTGTATGCTTTATCGTCTGAAGATGAAATGGTAACAGACTTAACCGACTTTACCTTTTTCAAAAAAGAAGCAAGTTGCTTCGCATTGGTCTTTGTATCGGTAGTGACTAATAGGGTATTCATAGTTGGACTGGATTTTACACAAAGGTACGAAATTCTATTTTTATGGTATAAGAGGTCGGCGGTTCGAGCCTGCCACAGCCCATGAAACGAGTGAACAGATATTTAGTATTTTTGATTTAGTTAATCATGTACTATTATGCATCCAATCAATCTTGATAAATATTTAAAAGGGGATGTTTATCATTATTCTTATAACACCCGAAGACCTTATAGCCCTCTAATAGGTTTTAACTTAAATACCCTTGGCTACCTTCTTATCGGACTCACACTGCTTGAATTTGTTTTTGCTCCCCTATGGAGCATAATAAGCGGTATTGTGGCTATGGGTATTTTTTTATATGATGACGGCATTGAAGTTGATTTCGGTCTTAAAAAATACAGATATTTTACTTCGTTTGGTTCGTTGGTATTGGGTGAATGGCTGGATATTTCAGACATGCATTACATCTCTGTTTTCAAGACAGGCCTCACACTAACTTTTAATGACCCTTATGTGGGTGCGAATTATGGGTCAGATACCATTTCGGCTAAAGATGTGTTGCAAGTAAATCTTATTGTTGGACATAATGAAAGGCTGAGATTGCTTGAAACCGGGGATTTGCAATCTGATGTATTTGGTTTTGCAAAGCAACTTGCATCTAAACTCAACCTAAGAATATGGGATGCAACAGAAAGAAAAGGCAAATGGTATGAAGAGCCAACCTCTTTAGAAGAACCAAATTTTAATACCCCAACACCGGCCTGAGCCAGTTTTCTATCCCCACCTGCCTCCCCTTTTGAGGGGAGGTAAAGGCAGTGCCCTGTTGGATCATTTATGCAAATTTATTTATTTTTACTTTCTATCCCAAGCTACTTCATACTAATGAAAGCAATTGAAAAACCATTTTTCTACGGTGCTTCTCCTGAAATATTCAGGAGAGCTAAAT
>DATHNK010000111.1:0-2724 GCA_035486075.1 Bacteroidia bacterium | reverse complement strand
TACTACATCAGGGGGAGATAGTCTCTCTTATGCTTTAGGAAACTGCTCTGGTGCCGGATATTATATTCCCTCTAATGCCGCTATTAATCCTGTTACAGGTGAACTAAGCTGGTGCAACCCTACGGGACAAGGCCTCGAACTTCGCAATATTTATTGTGACACATCATAGTGTAACTATTGATAGTACACCGCTTAATATTCCGGTTGACACGGAAGAAGTAGAATTAGAAGTGGAGATAGACCCTACTTGTATAACAGGTATTAATGAAATTACAAATAAAACAGAATATACTATTTACCCCAACCCTTCCAATGGCCAATTTACGCTGGAGGCATCCGGAGTAAGCAGTAAAGCAGTAGTGGAAATATATAATGTACTTGGAGAAAAGGTATTTGCGCAAACTATTCGGCAGGATCAGGCTACTACTCGATTAAACATTCAAGATGATCCATCAGGAATATATCTTTATAGAATAATTACCGATTCCGGAGGTCTGGTTTCAGAAGGGAAGTTTATAATTCAAAAGTGACCAATAATCCTATTTTCTTTAAAATCAATCACTTGTTAAAGCTTATTAAACTATTCAATTCAAGTGAGGTCAAAATATGTTTCGTCGTATGAAAAGGTAGCTATATAGCTTGGTAATGAATGTTTGTCTTGGTGAAAATTTTTAATAAAGTTTTAATGTCCACGTTAATAAATTTCTACATTTGTATTTAGTTAATGTTAAATAATTACGAGATATGTCTGGAGTAAACAAAGTGATCCTTATAGGCAACTTGGGAAAAGACCCTGAAGTTCGCTATCTGGAAGGCGGTATTGCAGTTGCCAATTTTCCCTTGGCGACTACCGAGGTTCACAAAAACAGGTCGGGAGATAAGGTAGAATCAACAGAGTGGCACAACATTGTACTATGGCGTGGATTGGCTGAAGTAGCTGAAAAACTGCTTAAGAAGGGAATGCAGGTATATGTGGAGGGCCGGTTAAGAACACGAACCTGGGAAGATAAAGACGGCTCCAAAAAAAGAGCTACTGAAATAGTAGGCGAAAACCTTACAATACTTGGCAGGAAGCTTGCCACTGGCGAGCATGGAGGTGACGGTATTCCCGCTTCGGCGGATGAAATGGAGTCTGCTCCACCTGCCGATTTACCGTTTTAATAATAATTTTTTGTATCCGGTCCTTCAACTACATGACTTTGTAATGCTGAGGAACGAAGGCCGTCCGACTGGCGAAACCGGGCGGGCATCTCTATTATACTGAGATCCTTCGCTTTGCTCAGGATGACAAAGTCATTTTCTCTCTTTGAATTGAGCAAAGTTAAGGGGATGAGTAAAAAAAATATAGTATATTTATCCCTTGATTCCTTTGCGGGTCAAGGGTTTTTATTTGTAATAAAGCACTGAATTGAAGGCGGAAATTTTACTGAATCACATTTATTTGAATTTTATCGCTTTGCAGATTGGCGAGGCTTTTGCCTTTCTCCTGATATTCGTTTTTATCATTTTATCGGCCCTGGTTTCCTGCTCCGAAACTGCTTTGTTTTCTATCACCTCCACCGAAAAAGCGATCCTGAAGAATTCCATATCCCGTAAAGACAGGCAGATACTTTTATTGCTGGATAATCCAAAGCACTTGCTGGCGGCCTTGCTTGTAGCCAATAATTTTTTCAATCTCAGCATCATTATTCTTTCGGCGTTTCTCACAGGCCACATAGTCGATGTGTTTGCCCACCCTATTCTTTCATTTAGTTTGCAGGTAGTTCTTGTAACCCTTATACTCCTGGTGTTGTGCGATATCATTCCCAAAGCCTATGCTTCCGGCAATCCGCTTAAGGTTACTAACCAGATGCTCTATTTTATCTTTCTTACACGCGCCTTCTTTTATCCTTTTGCTTCTATACTTACCACATCCACATCGTTTATGGATAAATATATCTTGCGCCGCAGCATACGACTTTCCAAAGATGATCTGTCAGACGCGCTTGAACTTGCATCGCAGCATATTCCGCAAGTGCAGCAAAAAATATTAAAAGACATTATTCAATTGGGCAATAAAGACGTGAAAGAAATAATGCAGCCACGTATGGATATTGTTGCTTTTAATGAACGTACCGGGTTTACCGAACTGCTTTCAAAAGCAGTAGATTCAGCTTTTTCAAGGATACCGGTGTTTCGCACCACTCCGGATAATATGATTGGAATATTATACACCAAGGACCTGCTTGTGTACACCGGAAAAGATGATTCTTACAACTGGAGAGGATTGCTCCACCCTCCTTTTTTTGTGCCGGAGAGCAAAAAAATAAGCGACCTGTTGGAAGATTTCCGCAAACGGAAAATGCACCTCGCCATTGTGGTAGATGAGTTCGGAAGCACTTCCGGATTAGTGACACTGGAAGATATTGTAGAAGAAATTCTGGGAGAAATAAATGACGAGTTTGATGAAGAAAAAATTGTGTTCTCAAAACTCGATGACCATAATTATGTATTTGAAGGTAAAGTAACCCTGGGCGATTTTTGCCGTACTGTTGAAATTGATGAGGCCCATTTCCAAACGCACAAAGGAGGGGCTGATACCCTTGCAGGCCTTATTATGGAAATAGCCGGAAGAATACCGGAGAAAAATGAAAAGATAAAATTTGAAAATCTTCTATTCACTATTGAAGCGGCGGATAAAAGAAGGATTCAGCGGGTGAAGGTTACCATAGCAAGCGATACGCC
>DATHNK010000110.1:0-3109 GCA_035486075.1 Bacteroidia bacterium | reverse complement strand
ATCTCTTCAAATATTTGTAAACTGAATTTCATTTTGTATCTCGGATTAGTTCTTCCAATTTTTGGTTCTCCACGTCCCAGCTATAATTATTAACTACAAAATAATGTCCGTTTAAGCCAATCATTTTAGCTTTGTCTTCATAATAAATCAAGTCCTGGATATGGGCAGCGTATTCTTCCGGAGTATCAGCAATCAATATACTTTCGCCGTTCTTGGCCTTTAAGGCGTTATTGGCAAGGGTAGATGTAATGCAGGGAATTTTTAGTGCCATAGCCTCCAGCAATTTATTTTGCAAACCGATGCTCATAAACATAGGCGCAACCAGCATTTTAGACTTGGCAAAATTTTCACGGATATCTTCCACCCACCCGCTTACAAATACATGGGCTGAAGCAAGAGCCTTCACTTTTGGTGAAGGGTTTGCGCCCGAAATTAAAACTTTAATTCGTGGATATTTTTTTATGACGATGGGAAGAATTGTGTTTACAAGATATTCGGCGCTTTCAACGTTGGGAGGGTAGTTCATATTCCCGTTGAAAATAATGTCATATTCCTTACGGTGATTTACCGGGTTGAAAAAATAAGAACTAACTCCATTAGAGATCACTACAATTTTATTTTTATCAGGATGCTGAATAAAATCCCTGTCCTGTTCTGATATGATAACCTTATTATCGAAGCAATCAAAAATGGTTGACTCGTAATTTACCAATCGCTGCCTTTCCTTTTTATATAAAGGTTTTAAATAAAATGGAATGGTAGGTAAACGCCTTTCAATGCCTTTTGAAAACACATCCATATAATCGAGCGTCTTTGGAATATTGTTGTATTCTTTCACAAACTCGGAGGTGCGTATTAGCTGGCAAAAAATATGCTCCGGTTTAAATTCTGAAATTATTTGGTTGACCTGCTTTTGGGCCGAACGGGAATAAAAATAACCAACCTGCCAGGGAACTTTTGAAAAAGTAGTTCTTACTAAATTTAAAAAAATCCTGAATTTCGATAGCTTGAAAACCTCCACACTCTTGCAGATCTGTTGCAGATGCTTTATGTGCTCTTCTTCCACATCCTTATCACTCAAAGCAAATAGAACCACTTCATTGTTTGCAGCCAATCCTTTGATCTGGTGATATGCCCTGAGCTTATCACCTTTTTCAAGCGGGTAAGGAAATCGTGAAACTATGTAGAGAATTTTCAATGTATTTAGTTTTTATCGTTGCTGACCAATTCTTTCCTTGTAAAAATCTATGAGCTGCTTACTTGTTTTAGCCATATCGTAATTCTCATCCACAAATTTTCTGGCGTTTAATTCCAGGTTTCGTTTTAAATTCGCATCCGAAAGGCAAAGCAGAATCAATTCCGCAAACTTTTCAGGTGTATCTGCAACCAATACATCTCTAGTGTAATTACAATCTATCCCATCAATACCCACACTTGTCGTAACTATCGCTTTTCCAATTGCCATCCCTTCAATAATTTTAACCCGTACTCCGCTTCCGGCAAGCAAAGGTACAAGCATGATGTCATAATCTGCAATGAAAGATTTAGCATCCTCCACTTCTCCGTGAAATACAACTCCCCTATAATTGCTGTTGCGAAGGCTTTCCGGCATATTTCTTCCGGCAATATGAAACTGGGCACCGGGAAATTTGACCAATACTTTATTCCATACATTTTTCAAAAACCAATCTATTCCTTGCAAGTTCGGTAACCAATCAAGTGCCCCGATGTAAAAAAGTGTATTGAGATGTTTACTTTCTGTGGGTATATATTTCGAGACATCGATACCCAGGGGAATATTAGTAACTGGAACTTTGCAGCCTGACTGCTTCATAAGTTCCAAATCCTGATTGGTGATGGTTGCAATACCATCCACCCGGTCGACAGCTTCTTCTTCCTGTTTTTTTAATTGTTTCGAAAGAATTGTCAAATACCATTTTTTAAAACTATTCTTCTCTTCCGACGCAAGCTTTTGCCATATCTTCCATTCAACATTATGCGTCCGGAGTATAATAGGCGCTTTGGTATAATGCCTTATTAATTGCAAATAGGGAGTGAGGTAAAGTCCTTCCAAATGTATTATATCAAACTTTTCTTTTTGTAATATCTCCGATAATTTCTCACCAAACTGTTTCGATTGAAACCTGGATATATTATAAGATTTGCCTGTTAAAAGAGCCAGCAATGCATCCAACGGCTTTATAGAAGTATCAATTGTAACTGCTTCCAATTGCCGGTCACTTTTAAATTTTTCAGGAATGGATTCAAGCTTACTAAAATGCTTAAACGTATTCATGGAAAGCAATTTCACCTCGCATCCTGCTTTTAACAAACCCTCTGTAATTGCATTAATAGCTATAACTCCGCCGTCTTTTTCGGGATAAGGAATTTTGTTGCTTATTTGTAGTACCTTCATCAGGTTGCGGGTGGAAAATCCAAAATTAGAAATTATAACTCCACTACCACACTCACCATATCCACCTCACCTCCTATAGGCGGGTTCTTCTTGACAACCTCCACAAAAAGCCCTTCAATTGCCGGGAATGTACTTTTCAGGTTTTCGGCTATGCGTTTGGCTACGGGCTCAATTAGTTTCGACCGGATGGCCATTTCTTTCTTTACAATTTTGTAAACATTCACGTAGTCCACCGTATCTTCCAGGTTATCCGTTTCAGCAGATTTAGAGAAGTCACCATGCAATGAAATGTTCACTACATAATCTCCACCTATAACAGCCTCTTCAGGCATGCAGCCATGGTAAGCATAAATGTGAATTCCTCTTATATTTATTGTATGCAATTTTTTTATTTTGAGACAAAACTAATGATTAATAGAGTCAAAAGAGCTAAATTGATGAGGATTGTAACAACCGACTTAAGGAATTTCCATATCATTGCACAGTAAATGAGAAGGCTTATTGTTGCAATTCCGGCCATGTAATAAGCCAACTTCGAGGGACCATCAAAGCTTATACATGAAATAGCCTGTATAGCTCCACATGTAATCAAAACATGTCCATCCATTAATAGCCTCAATAATTCCCTATCATATTTCTTTCCATAATCAGAACGGAGTACAAAAATGTCATGTAATATCCCGTTCACAACGG
>DATHNK010000109.1:0-5908 GCA_035486075.1 Bacteroidia bacterium | reverse complement strand
GTTCAAAATTTTGAACCCCTACAAAGCTTATTAATTCATCTATGGAAACCCCTTTGGCGGTTTGGGGCTGACGTATTAAACCGAGCCAGTATATAATTTATTATCTTCTCTCTTCATTCATCGTTTATTTATTATCTTTGTGCTTTGATGAATTTCCTCTTCCCATCCTTCCTTTACGCCCTATCGGCAATCAGTATTCCAATTTTAATTCATCTATTCAATTTCCGCAGGTATAAAAAGCTTTACTTTTCCAATGTCCGTTTCCTGAAGGAAGTGGTGCAGGAATCGCATTCTAAAAGCAGGCTCAGGCAATTGCTGGTGCTTATCTGCCGCTGCCTTATCATTATATTTTTGGTACTGGCTTTCGCACAACCATTCATACCATCTAAACAGGGAATAACAACTTCCGGGGCCAAGGCGGTAAGTATATTTATAGATAATTCCTTCAGTATGATGAGCCTGAACCAGAACGGAACTTTGCTGGAAGATGCCAAAAACAAAGCGGAACAGATTGCCAAATCACTAAATCCGGCGGACAAGGTTCAGTTAATTTCAGAGGATTTCAGCGCTATGCAGGAACGCTGGCTGAATAAAGATGAATTTGTTGAACAATTAAAGGGATTGAAAGTATCTCCGTCGTCACGTATGCTGGGTGAAATTATAGCCCGCCAGGAAGATAACCTGAATCACTCGGGCTGCCCTGTGAAAGAAGCCTTCGTAATATCCGATTTCCAGAAGTCAGTTGCGGCTATGGCATCCTACAAACCTGAAACGGGTATCTCGGAAGCCTTTGTGCCTGTTACTGCTGAAACGAAAAATAATATATCGGTCGATACAAGTTGGTTTACCACTCCCGTGCATTTGCCTGGCAAAGCCGAGCAGTTGTATGTGAAACTTAAAAACTATTCCTCGGCACCCGTGTCCAACAAGCCCATAAAACTATTTGTCAATGGAATCGAAAAAGCCACTGCATCCTTTAGTATGCCTGCCTATTCTTCTACAACTGTTACGCTCTCTTATGTTCCTGATAAAACCATTCTGCAAGAAGGAGAAATTAAAATAGCCGATTACCCCATTACTTTCGACGATAATATTTTCTTCTCTTATAATTTGTCGGCAGGGATTCCGGTGCTGTGCATCCATCCGGACAGTTTAAAATTAAATACTTCGCTCAGCTATTTGTATGGCAAAGATTCCCTTTTCCGCTTCACGGAGGCTTCCGCCAACCATCTGGATTATTCAACATTCCCGCTCTACAGACTTATTATACTGGATGAAGTTCCGGAGATCACTTCGGGCTTGAGTACTGAATTAATACATTACATGACAAAAGGCGGAGACCTGTTCATCATCCCTCCCACTGCGGGAATGGACAAAGATTCTTACAACAATTTTCTTTCTTCTATTAACTTCTCACAAATAGGAAACCTTGATACAACAAGGCTTAAGGTAGATAAACTAAATTACGAAAGCCCCATTTATGCAGGAGTATTTGAAAAGAAAGAACATGCCAATATGGATCTGCCTGTCGTTTTCAGGCATTACAAAATATTGCACAATACCAGATCGGCCTACGAAAACCTGATGAAACTTGATAACGGTGATGATATGCTGGATGAGTTTCAATATAGCGGAAGCCATGTGTATCTGCTCACAGTTTCCCTGTCAGATGCATTCAGTAATTTCCGTAAACATGCCATATTTGTGCCTACTCTTTATAACATTGGATTATACAGCAGCCCCCAGCAAACTCTATACTACACTCTGGGGAAAGAACAACCCATTGAAGCCCCTGATATGAGTTTGAGAGAAGGAACCCTGTTCAAAATAAAATCACTTTCCGATACTTTTTCGTTCCTGCCTGAGAAAAGAGTGGTAAATGATAAAACGCTTTTGTTTACCCATAACCAACTCAGCGCTTCGGGCAATTATAAACTTACCGCCGGAGACAGTATTATTTCAGGCTACTCTTTCAACTACGACCGCAAAGAATCGGAAATGAGTTTCCTGTCTCCTACTGCGCTCGACTCACTTTGCAAAAATGCCGGAGTGAAAAACTTTTCAGTACTACCGGACTCAGGAGATAATCTGCCTGCCTTATTAAGTGAAGTAAACAGAGGAAAATTCTACTGGAAATATTGCATACTTTTAGCCTTGTTATTTTTAGCTGTTGAAGAAAGCTTGTTACGATTATGGAAAGAATAATACAATACTCACCCCCCGCCCCTCTCTATAAAATAGAGAGGGGGGAAGTGGAAAACGATTGCAAAATGACTTTTCCCCTCTCTACATGTAGAGAGGGGTGCAGGGGTGAGTACCAAAATATTATGAATAACATAAATTAAATGCCATGCAACTGCTCATAAAATCTGCCACCATCATTGATCCGAACTCATCCCACAAAGGGAAAGTGCAGGATGTATTAATTGAAAACGGGACTATAACGGATATAAAAGCGAAAATTTCAGCTTCCGGAATAAAAAAGGTGGTGGAGGCAAAAGACTTGCATCTTTCACCCGGCTGGTTTGATATGCAGGCTAACTTCTGCGACCCGGGTTTTGAATACAAGGAAGATCTTTCATCAGGCATGAAAGCAGCGGCGGCAGGAGGTTTTACAGGGGTTGCGCTGGTTCCATCCACAAGCCCTCCGCTTTATTCCAAAAGCCAGGTTGAATACATTGTTAATAAAACTTCGGGCAATATAGTAGACGTACATCCAATCGGGGCATTGTCGCATAAACTGGAAGGCAAGAACCTTTCAGAAATGTATGACATGAAACTATCGGGTGCGGTTGCCTTTACCGACGATATTCACCCGGTAATGAGTTCAGGCTTATTATATAGAGCACTGCTTTATACCAAAAGTTTCGGAGGATTAATAATCAGCCGCTGCAATGATACTTCCCTCGCCACAGGGCTTTGTGTGAACGAGGGAAAAGTAAGCGTGATGCTCGGCCTGAAAGGAGAACCATCCATTGCGGAAGAAATAATGGTAACCCGCGACCTTTTTATTGCAGAGTATTCCGATGCAAGGCTACATATTACTTCCATATCAACAGAAGGAAGTGTTAACCTTATAAGAAGCGCTAAAAAGAAAGGATTACCTATAACATCTTCGGTGAATGCCTACAACCTCGCTTTTGAAGATTCAGAGTTACTTGGCTGGGATACCAACTTTAAAGTATCACCACCGCTAAGAGGTAGGAATGATATTAAAGCGCTTCAAAAAGCGCTGGCCGATGGCACTATAGATGTGATTTGCTCAGACCACAGGCCGGAAGACGAGGAAAATAAAAAACTGGAATTTGACCTTTCCACTCCCGGAATGCTGGGCATACAAACCATGTATCCTTTGGTAAATGTGCACAGCGGACTTTCACAAGCCGATATTATAACTAAGATAGCCATCAATCCCAGGAAGATACTCGGGCTTGAAATCCCTACCATTGAAAAAGGTTCGAAAGCTAACATAACACTTTTCTCCCCTTCGGAGGAATGGATACCGGAGAAAAAACATATTCAGTCGCAATCATACAACACTCCGGTGCTGAATAAAAAGCTAAAAGGCAGGGTGGTAGGAATTATAAATCACGACACCTACACACAAAATCACTTATAATCAATTAATTATAAAGGCGTTGTTATTTTTGTGTAACCTTGATTAAAATATGCCCGTAAAAGGTTGTAATTAACCCTCAAGAATTATCTATTGATTCACAAAACAACCTAGCCTATGCAAACCAATCTAATTAAATTCCTCGTCATCGCTATTTTCGCGATTCTGTTACTTGACTCATGTTCTTCCGCTCCAAGGAGTTGTGAAGCTTATTCCGACTCTCATAGCAGAATTGGCGCTTTCGCCTCTGCCAGGTGGTAATTACACGAAGTTATTAACCATTGCTTATTTAGAGTAGTATATTGATTTACAGATAGTAACACTAAGTTACTGTGCATTAAGGTTTTACCATAGCTCATAACTATTTATGGCAGTTATGTTGGGAAAAACGTAAATTTGCAACTGTACTAAAGAATCAAATACCAATTATCATACTACTTTAATGAGCAAAAAAGTTGTTTCTCTCTCCGTTTTAGCCATTTTGTCTCTCTACCTTTTAACGGGATGTAAAACCCATCAAAAGTGTGCAGCCTATAGCGATTCGCGTAATATGCATGCCGCACATTCTCAAACCCAGGGCAGAGGATAATCCAATTTTAAATGCTGAATTGTTACTTGTTAATGAATTTTCATTTAGCATTTACAAGTAAGCATTTACAATTCTTGCTTTGAAATATCCTCTTTCGCTAAAGCTTCTTATATTAAGTAACATTATTTCGGGGCTGGCTCAGGGAATAAGTATGCTCGCCATACCCTGGTATTTTGCGTCCATTTTAAAATCTCCTTCTTCCCTTGGCCTAATGTATACCCTCACCCTTTGCGGAAGCGCAGTGTGGGGAGTATATGCCGGAACCCTGATAGATAAATATCCGCGCAAGAAAATATTTATCTGGTTCTCCTTAATTGGGGGTAGTTTGCTTTTACTGGCTTCCGCTTCAGGATATATTACGGGTACAGTTCCTGTATTTATGATCATAGTTGTTTTTTCGGCAACATGGTACATTAACAACATTTACTTTCCGGCCCTATATGCCTTTGCCCAGGAAGTGTGCGAAGCCAAAGATTATGGAAAAGTGAATTCATTTTTAGAGATACAATCCCAGGCTATCACAATTATCTCCGGCGGAATTGCCGCTTTACTGTTGCAGGGAGTGGATGTGGATTCCTTTCAATTATTTGGACTGACTGTTCCATTTCATTTACACATTAAGCCCTGGAGTTTGAGCAGTATTTTTCTAACAGATGGAATAACCTATTTTATTGCTGTTCTTCTAATAATGAAAATAAAATACACTCCACACACCGAAAAGCATCATGAGGAAGGCAGTATTATAGAAAGGCTGAAAACAGGTGGGCGATTTTTAAAGGAACATCCATCCCTGCTAATTTTTGGAGTCAGTTCTTTATCCGTATTTGTAGTGGTGCTTACACATGTTATTTTACTTATGCCCATATATGTGAAAAATCACCTCAACCAATCAGCCGGAGCGTATGCTATGATGGATGTGTACTACGCCATTGGTGCTTTAATGGCGGGTGTATGGATAAGGCAACTGTTCAGGAATACAAGTACCGTGAAATCTATTATAATACTAATGCTGGCAACGGTCGCGATACTTTTATGGGTCACCTTTACCAGGAGCACCCTGGTATTTTTTGTATTCTCATTCATATTCGGCATCACCAATGCCGGAACACGTGTTTTAAGGATCACCTATCTTTTTCACCATGTGCCAAACCCTTTAATAGGCAGGGTAAACAGCACGCTGAATGTACTAAGTGTTTTATGCCGGATATTGCTTTCAGCCATATTTTCTTTTGCCTTTTTCCTAAGGGGTGATAATATAGTCTGGACATATTTCTTCTCCGCTATATTCATATTGGTAAATATGGTGCTTGTGGCTACTAAATATACTTCGCTGGTGAAGGATTATAGTGTGAATACTAATTGAGTCAGAGCCCGACCGGCAATTAATTAAATTTTTTTGGGGGGGGGCGTAGTAGTAGGGGTTCAAAATTTTGAACCCTGCATTACGTCTCAAACCTAATTGGGTTCAAAATTTTGAACCCTGCATTACGCCTCAAACCTAATTGGGTTCAAAATTTTGAACCCTGCATTACGCCTCAAACCTAGAAGGGTTCAAAATTTTGGACCCCTACATTTCATTTCATACCTAATCGGGTTCAAAAATTTGAACCCTGCCAATAGCTCTCTCAAAGCCCCTTGAGGGGTTTGGGGCTAGATGAAACAATTATTCCAGTTACGCTCCCCCAAAAATATTACCTTTGAGT
>DATHNK010000108.1:0-5513 GCA_035486075.1 Bacteroidia bacterium | reverse complement strand
ATAACTCTTCCAAACGTACTAACTTTTGTGAGAGCCTTTTCAGCCAGTTTTCTTGTGTTATCCGTTGAATGATCATCTACCACAAGTATTTCAAGCAGGTAAGTTGGATAGGTTTGCACAGCAATGGATTCAATGCATTTCGCAATTGTGGCTTCTTCATTTCGCGCGGCAATAATTATGCTGATTTTAGTTTTTGGAGTGTAGGAGTCCGGGATTTCGGGCATTGATAACCTGCTCCAACTTATAAGATGAATTATGATATAGATAAAATAACCCGAAAGCAATAGCGTAAAAATAGATGAAAGCACATGAATCAAGACATGCATGGGCTATAGCTTTTTAATGTTTTTTTTACCCATTAATTCTGCCTTTTCCTGGCTAAGATTATTTAACACCTTTTCATAAATTGTATCGAGAATGGATGGGTTGTGGGAATAAAAATCCAGGCTCCTTTTATATTCAACTTCTGTGATATGATGTTTTTTCCATACATAATTAAACGAAGTAGCAGTACCTGTATCGGCAGTGTCAATAGGAATATTAAGCCGTTGAGATGCCTGCACCAGGTGTACGTCGGTTATCACTTCAATCATGGTATCCCTTGTAAGATATTCTTTGGGAATATTCATTTTATTGCTGTTACTGCACGATACTGACAGCAAACAAAAGAGAAATTGCAAGAACAATAACTTCATTTGGACTGGTATGGATTTTAGATGTTATTCTTCACAAAGGTAAAGCAATTAGTGTAATGGATAAATGCATAAATGACCTCTTTCATTCGCTTATTCCGTTTTGCATTATACCTTTGCAATGTTTTTACAATTAATATGGAGTCATTTAAGGGGAAAGTAATATGGATAACAGGAGCATCATCCGGCATTGGTGAGGCGTTGGTGCATGCATTTGCAAACCTCGGAGCTAAAGTAATATTAACGGCACGCAGGGAGCAGGAACTTCTAAGGGTAAGAAATGAAGCAAAACTGACAGAGTCCGATAGCCTAATTCTTCCGATGGATTTATACCATACAGAAGATATAAGCCAGCCAATGGAAAAAATAAAGGCAAAATTCGGAACCATCGATATCTTAGTTTGTAATGCCGGCGTGGTGCAAAGGTTTGCCGTAAATGACAGCCCCGTGGCAATTGACAGGCAAATTATGGAATTGAATTTTTTTGCAAACACTACACTTACAAAGGCCGTATTGCCAATTATGCTCGGGAAGAAATCAGGACATATTGTAGTTATTAGCAGTGTATTGGGTAAAGTAGCTTTACCAAAACGCTCTATGTATGCCGCATCAAAACATGCCCTTCATGGTTTCTATGATGCTCTGAGGAGTGAGGTTTATAGAGACAATATTGGTGTAACCATAATTTGCCCAGGATATGTTAAAACAAATATATCTGTAAATGCTCTTGACGCGAGTGGGAAGAAGTATGGCAAGATGGATGAGGGCCAGGAAAATGGTATTTCTCCTGAAAAGTGTGCAAAAGGGATAATCAGGGCGATTTCTAAAAATAAAGATGAAGTGTTTATCGGCGGAAAAGAAATCAGGGTTATTCTGCTGAAGCGCTTTTTCCCGGGACTGTTGAATTATATTTTAAAACGCAGGAGTTTTCCTTCATAGAAATAACAATATGAAATTCATAAATACCTTAGCATTTGCTAAAGAGTTGGATAAAAAAGATCCTTTAAAAAAATTCAGAAGCAGTTTTCTGTTTCCAAAATATAAAGGCAAAGAAGCATTATATTTTGTGGGAAATTCGTTGGGGTTACAACCTGCATCGGTTTCCAAATATATAAAAGTGGAGTTGGACGATTGGGCAAAACTAGCATCAGAAGGGCATTTTGACGGACATAATCCCTGGTATTCTTACCATGAAATGTTTGCAAAGCCCGTAGCAAAATTAATGGGCACACTGGAAGATGAAGTAATAATAATGAACCAGCTTACAGTGAACCTGCACCTGTTAATGGTTTCGTTCTATCAGCCTAAAGGCAAGCGTTATAAGATAGTTTGCGAATCAAACGCATTTTCATCGGATAACTATGCATTGCAAACGCAAGTACAAATGCATGGCTATGATCCTGCCGATGCTATTATTGAAGTCACTCCACGCAAAGGCGAACATACTTTAAGAACCGAAGATATAATAAGGGCAATTGATTCCAACTCTGATGAAATTGCGTTGGTGATTTTCGGTGGTGTTAACTACCTTACGGGGCAATTGCTGGATATGCAAAAGATAACTGCTGCTGCACACAAAAGAGGAATTGTTTGTGGATTTGATTTAGCGCACGCCGCAGGTAATGTGGAATTAAAACTGCACGATTGGGATGTAGATTTTGCCTGCTGGTGCACGTATAAATATTTTAATTCAGGACCCGGTGCTGTTGCGGGTGCATATATTCATCAAAGACATGTGAAAAATACCGATTTATTGCGCCTCGGAGGTTGGTGGGGATATGATAAGAAAACCCGTTTTATCATGGACAAAAAATTTGTCCCCATGAAAAGTGCGGAGGGATGGCAGCTGAGTAATGCTCCTGTGTTATCAATGGCGGCGCATAAAGCCTCGGTGGATATATTTACAAAAGCGGGCGGCATGGCTCCCTTAAGGAGGAAAAGTTTACTGCTTACAGCATATATAGAATTCATTATTAATGGGATTAACGAAAAAATAAAAGATAAAAACCTAAAATTGGAAATTATAACTCCTTCCGATCCTGAGCAGAGAGGTTGTCAACTTTCTATCATAGCACATGGAATTGGGAAAGACTTTTATAATGCTCTTACAAAAGCCGGAATATTTTGCGACTGGCGTAACCCTAATGTTATCAGGTTGGCTCCTGTACCGCTATATAACTCATACGAAGATGTATGGAAGTTCGGGCAGGTGGCTGAGAAATTGCTTCTGAAACGGAAATAAACCCAACTATTTTTTCACCATAGATAGCCCTTCCAATGCTGATTTATCGCCGGGAGAAAGGCACAATACACGGTTGAATAAAACTGTGGCGTCATCCTTTTTGCCTACCCTGTAACTTGCCCATGCATACATTATCAGTGCATCGTAGCTGAATGGGTAAAGGGTAACCACTTTATCAAAATATTTGTAAGCAACCTGGTAATCTTTCTTATCATACGATATCATCCCCATACGGTAATTTGCAGTTGTATTCTGAGGGTCTACAGTAAGAATTTTATTGTACTGGGCAATTACTTCATTCATATTGCCTAAGGCATATGCAGGGTATGCATATCCGAATCTTGCTTCAATTGAACCAGGTTTTAAATCAATGGCAAGTTGATAATAGTTTTGCGAATCCTTATAGGAGCCGGCCTCGTAATAAAGCCAGCCCATCCGCAAATTAATCTCATACGATGATTTGTCGTAAACAGGTTTAAGCGACTCAATAGCCCCTTTGAAATCAGATTTAGTTTCACTTTGATAGCTTTTTGAAAAAGCATCCGTAGTAGCCGTGTTTTGTGAAAATGAATTTGCTGTACTCATTAGCAGGAATGTTCCTGCAACAATCATAGATGTTAGTTTTTTCATATAGATATGTATTTTAGTCCGATTACGAATGTATTATAATAAAAAGGCCAATGCTCGTGAAATTCCAAATTGTCCTGATGCTGGTAAACACCATAAATGCTAATATTTTTTGTAATTGCAAAACTGGCAAGTAATGAAACCCGTGCTACTGTGAAATCAGGTGTTCCGCTTACAATATAGCCGTCATTTTCTATAAGGTTACCGCCGTTATTGGCAAGGTAGGATGCAGTAAGTGTAAATTTATCGGAAGGGCATAAAGTGAAAGCCGAAATTAGCGCAGTGTGTGTACTTATATAATGATTTTCCGTGTGCATAAATCCTGTTTCAGTTATGTGAAATAGCTTGTTTCCTAATGGGTAGTATGAAATTCCCAGGTAATGTTCATATTGTGTTGTAGTGTCAAATGCGCCAATAGCTGAACCGATTGTGAGATCAAAATTGCCGATTGATTTTGTAAGGGATATTGCGGACACAAAATTGAATTTGATCTGAGAAGTTCCTTGTGTTGTTACTAAGGTGTCTCTATATACGGTAGAATCGCGGAAATGCGGGGGGATCTTAGAAGGCGCTTTAACGCCGATCGAATCTGTGGTATACGTTTTAGCGGCATAGCCTCTGATAATAGGTTGGGCTCCAATTGTTAATGACCAACCTTTTTTGAGCGGGATTTTGCCATTCAAATAATATTGAAATTGATTGGTAGTTCCTCTGAAATCTTCCTGTGTAAAATAGGTTAATGCATGATACATGGAAAATCTATTGTTGACATAGAACCCAGCACTGGCCTGCCCGTAATAATAATTGTCAAATTGTACGGTACTGTCTGTTTCTCCCATTCCTGCTTCAAGGGTTGCAAAGGAAAATGATTTAAGCTTATCGCTTCCTGTATAGGTAACAGCAGCAGGAGAAAAAGATTTACTCAACCAGCGTGCTCTTTCATACTGTTCGGTATAGAGATAACAATAGTAAAGGTATTCCGTTGCTTCGTCGGTAGAATTAAATGCCGAGGCTTTCTCAAAATTAGTTTCAGCCTGGCGGTATTTTTTTTTGGTAAAATAAGCAACTCCCAGCCGGTAGCGCAAATAGTAATAATCTATACCGCGGCTCAAGGCTTTGTTGCCCAAACTTATTAGGGCATCCCAATCCCCCTGCGTAAAATAAGCAGCAGAGCCCGACTCCACCGTAGCGGATGTCAGCGTGTCCTGCGCTTTTAATCCACAGCACAGGACAAGAAGGCATCCAACCATTAAACAATATTTTCTGCAGTAATGCATAGGGTATTATCTTTTACTGTGAATCTTTTAAGCAGATTGGTATCCAGCTCCATTTCAAAATCAATCTTTCCGTTTTCTCCGGAACCTTTTTGTGCGCTCGAAATAATTTTAACCTTTCCGGGGTTTTGTTCATTATCTACTTCGCTGAATTTAGCAGAATAGTTTGCTTTGAGGTAGATATGAAAAGGGGCAACAAAATCTTGTAATAATTTTGAAAACCCTCCATAGAAGCTTGATACAGGAAGGGCATCTTTAATCTCCACGCCATGATAATAACCCAACAGAACTTTGTGTGCGCCGAGATAAAAATAGTAGAGCAGGGATTTTTTATCGCCTGTAAAACTCAGGAAATAGAGTAGCGTTTCATTATTGGTGAAGAAAGCGATTGAGCCTGTGGATTTACAATAGAAATAAGATGCATTAGTTGAATCCGCATATACTTCCCAACTTTCTGTTGTGCTTTCAGTTCCTCGCGTAACTTTAAAATTCAATTTCATACCGGGGATAAAATGAAACGCCTGGCTGATCAATGGGGTAGGTGTGGCTTTCAAAACTGTTTCGCCTTCTTTTGGGTTTTCAAAAGAGTGAAAAATATAATTCTCATCTTCTTTTGTTAGATAATAGCAAACAGGATAATCAATGGTGCCGGCATTCAGGTAGGCAGTTGATTGTAAC
>DATHNK010000107.1:0-10018 GCA_035486075.1 Bacteroidia bacterium | reverse complement strand
TGACAGAGGTTTTAAATGTGGCAATCCACAATGCTATAAAAAATTCTCTGTTAAGGTCGGTACGATATTTGAGAACTCCAAAATACCCCTTAGAATATGGTTTGCCGCTATCTACCTTTGCACATCGCATAAGAAAGGTGTTAGTAGCTTACAACTTGGCAGGGACTTGAATATACCGCAAAAAACAGCGTGGTTTTTAGGGCAACGTATCAGGGAAATGCTAAAGGATAAACAACCCACTATGCTAAGTAACGCTGTTGAAGTAGACGAAACATTTATCGGCGGTAAGGATAAGAACCGACATAATCATAAAAAGAAAGGCACTATTGGCAGGGGAACACAGGAAGATAAAATAGTAGTATTGGGATTGGTGGAGAGGGACGGTAAAGTAGTTGCCACCCAAATACCTGACACCAAAGCACAAACTATTGTACCGCTTATTGAAAAACACGTTAAGAAAGGCTCTACTATGCTAACGGATGAATGGTACGCTTACGGTCAGTTGCATTTGAAGGGTTACGAACACAAATCAGTTCAACACAACCTGAAAATATATGTGGTTGGTGATACCCATACGAACACGATTGAAAATTTTTGGTCGGTGTTAAAACGTGGTTTGTATGGCATTTATCACTACACATCAAAAAAGCACATAGACCGCTACCTTGCTGAATTTTCGGCACGTTACAATACAAGGGATTTAACCGAAGAACAACGATTCGACCACTTCCTTGCACAAAGCAATGTGAGATTAAAATACGATACATTGGTAGCAAATCCTGTTTAATGAAGTATATTTGTGGCGGTAAATTTACTATTGCAATCAGATAAGGAAAGGCTAATATCTAACGGCTCACGCCGATTTATTAGCCTTCTTTATTTTCTTTGTGTTGTTTTGAATTAAGGATACTCCCGCACTCTATTAGCCAGTTATTTACCTGTCTATATTTATCTATAAATATCTTTAATTTTTCGGTATTCATAACTGTTTCTTCCACTTTAGGTTTTTGCCTTTCGGAAGTATGGTAAACTAAAATCACTTCCTTTTTGCCAATATCCGAAATAGTTTCATTAAGTTTTCTGTGTGCAAAAGCATTTCTTTGGTCTATTAATTCAATAATGTCTTTTTTAAATGTAGGATGTTCATCCAAGTAACTTTTACAATGCTTATAGAATAGAAAGAATAAAGCATTAGTCTTAAAGGTCAAATTAAATTGCTCCTTTTCCAATACAGAGTGTAAAAATTCATTTCGTTTATGCTTATATTCATTGAATAAATGCACAGCCTCAATATTAGTAAGATTAGGATTTGAAGGACGCAAATAGTATTCCATTAGAAATAAGTCTATAAGTTCTTCAGTAAAAACAACACATTGAATAATAACACCACGATAATAAAGACATAATTTTTCAATGTCAGTGCCACCTACTATTTTATCTAATTCTTCATCCATACAACAAACATACAAAATTTGTATATTTGCGTTATGAAAAAGGCTAAGAAGAAAAAAAAGAAGTACGAACCTAAACTGGCTATAAAGGGAACGCTTGATGAGGTTTTAAAGGTCGCTGTTACACCTAAAGAGGAACTGAACAAGGGTAAAAAGTAAAAAACGCCTTGTTTTCTCTAACTCAAATACTTATAGTCATTTTGTCCCAAGTAAGTTATAGTTACCATTTAAAATATTGAGTATCAACTAAATATTGAATATTGGAGAATTTGCTGTTTTTAATGGTGTAAAACGGAATGGGCTTACATATTGAATTTCAATTTATTATGATGTTTTTCAGTTTGTAAAATGTAAAATTTTAATTAGCCTGATCACCAGCTTGTTATGAATTTTATTTTACACAATGGTAAGATGAATGTGAAATCACTTTATTGGTTTGTGCGTATATTTGTGCAAGGATTCAAAACAAAATACTATGGGAAACTTACTTTACATTATTGCAGTTATACTAGTTATAATGTGGCTCTTGGGCTTTTTCATATTTCACTTGGGAACTCTTATTCACTGGTTGCTGGTAATCGCAGTAATAGCCATACTTCTGAAGATTATAAGGTGGGGGGCTAATTAGACAATAATTTCCAGTTCTATAAGAAACCCGGGGTATAGTAAGAGAAAGGGTCTGTTATGATAAGAATTGGATCAGATTGCAAAGCTGATTACTTTTTTATATAAAAAGACTATCAAAAAAATAACGAGCAAAATAGGGATAGTTTCTATACTCAAAATATGTTTCCATATTCTTTGTCCAACCGAATCATACAGGTATTTTTCCTTTCTCTTGAGTGGAATATCCATATATAATTGGCTGTTCAGGCTTGTCCTGCTTAAAAAAATAGAAACCGGGGTATAGTTATTCCGGTAAAGGATCGCATAATAATTTCCGGGAGGAGCACTGTCTGTGGTTATAAAACCATTTTTATCTGAAATGCCGGCAGTAATATGCGTACCATTCGAATACACATCCATTACTACAGAATCCAATGGAGTCAGGCTGTCCTGATCTAAGCAATGAGATTGTAAGGTTATATACATAGACCTGTCGGGTGACTGAACTGAATTACTAGCCTCCGGATGCCCTATCGTATCTGTTCGTACCGGGGTGCTTTCGACCAAAGCGGCTTCATTTTTTTTTGTTACAGATGCCATGGTGGTTACTGGATCTACTTGGTTTAATAGCCCTTTTTTCGATTCATTTACAGGCCTTTCCGCTATGTTTTCTCTATAAAGGGTGTTTCCCTTAAGTTTAATTACGAACCGCTTATTCGCCGCAAATACAGAAGTGTTAAACAGTAGGGCAACAAGGCACAAAAAAGAAAATTTATACATTTTATAATAAATATATTTATTGATTATTGATGATGAAAAGCATGCGAAATTAAATATTAAATATGGTATTTAAGTAACTATAAAACATAATTATAAACATGTAATTGTTAATGGATTATGGTGGCGGGTTAAATAAACCCTGCACCTGTATCGGGAAAGGTTTGAAGCCGTTCCCGAATCAAAAAGGAATCATTTATCAGCCTTGCCATTTATGGCACGGGAGAAAGGTCAGGACCAATTTTTGGGACTTTAGCCCGCTGATATGTTCAATGTTTAAAACCCTCCTGAAAAGAATGGGTAGGGAAATTAACCCCCCAAATGCAACTTCGTAGTACGTTTAATTTTTCGGTATGGTTTTATTCCCATCCCCGGTATTAGGTTCCAGGAATGCAGAAGGAATAATGTACTTATTAAATTTCAGGAATTTTGCCAGGATGAATATCAATGTACCGCCGGGCATTATAGCTATTCCAACCAGGCCAGTTGTCTTAAGCAGATCTTTCATCTGGTCCTCAATTTCCTTCTTCTCTTCTTTGGTTAATTCTTTTCCATCAATGGCGTGGGCATGAAGCAGCACAAAAGCTTCCTTTGTTCCACGTCCCTCTGTTTCCAAACCTTTCAGGAAATTTTTAAACTCCTCCCTGTATTTTTCGTATAGTTTTTCGGCCTCCTTTTCAAGGAGATTTTCTTTGTGTTCTTCAGTGCTTATATTTTCCATTATTAGTTTAGGTTTAAGTGTAATATAAACAAAGGTAATTTTTTTCCTTTCTCAGGAGAAGAGGGCGCATGGGTATTTTTGGGCGTAAATACACCGGCTTTACGCTGCAAGCCTTTGCTTCCGGTGCGGGCGAAGCCCTGACCTCCAGCGTCAGGGCTTTCCGCTTCAATCCGGCGCAACTATATCGAATCTATTGCCTATAAAACTACATCAATTAAACAAAACTTGAAAAGGGATTAACCCACGAAAGGCAATTTTATGCGCATGAAGTGCAACTTCGGGGAAAGGCAGTCAGGAATCTTATTTATGCTATTTTTGTAGAAGTATTAACCGATAGCTAACTGATGAAGTTATGGAAAAATATCCTGTATGGGTTTATATAGCCTACATTGTTGTGATGGTAGCCATCATAGTCGGTGTCGATTTTCTGTTTTTCAAAAATTATTTCTGGGCACGGCTGATACTCAACATTGGAATTGTCCTGGTGTTCCTGGCGGTTTACTTACGGTTCTTGAGGTAGTTTCAGGTTTTTTGGGACATTGGTGACAATTGCGACCTATATGTAAGTCGTTGATGCTGTAAAAGTCCCATGCGGGAAATGACATTTAACCTTAGTAGAAAAATACACCAAAACCCATTAACCTTATTAATAAGGTTAAATAATCGGGTGGTATTTGGTTTTCTACTAAGGTTTAAAACAGCTTTAAAGGATATTCCCCCCCCCGACTCCATGCCACAAGTTTAGCAGCTATAAACGAGAATGTATTTCGGTTTCTTGTTGTTCACTGCGTCATACAAATATATAACGTTATAGTAAACAAAGATATTTAGGCACTAAGTGCTACCCATTGGGACACAAGCGACATTTGCGACTTGCACATAAGTCGCAGATGCCGTAAAAGTCCCAAAAGGGATAATAACATTTAACCTTAGTAGAAAAAGACACCAAAACCCCATTAACCTTATTAATAAGGTTGAATACCCGGGTGGGGTTTGATTTTCTACTAAGGTTTAAAACAGCTTTAAAGGATATTCCCCCCCCGACTCCATGCCACAAGTTTAGCAGCTATAAACGAAAATGTATTTCGGTTTCTTCTTCACTGTGTGGGGCTATAACCAGTTTGATTCAGGATTCAAAGAAGTATGCAGAACAGCCACTATTATAATTCCGATTCTAACTGCTCAAGGGCTTTATCGAAATCAACTGCTTTTCCGGAGGCACTTTTCAAATTTTTCAGGCGCTTTTGTAATATGGCTATATGCCAATCGGGTAAAAACTCCTTTGTTTTTGGTTCTTTCACATCCACATAACTAAGGCTCTTCAGGAATTCAACCAATAATCCTGCTTTGTTTGTATCATCGACTTCCAAGGTTATTTTCATATGCAATCAATTATATTACAAAGTTAGGTTTTTTTCTTCGTATGCCATACCCGAAATTTAAGGGCTAAAGCCCTATTTGTTTTTGTTTTATTCTAAACCCCGCAATAAATGGCGGGGCTAATGAATGAAACCGGGCATTTTTCGCCGAGGGCTTTAGCCCTTGCATAAAACCCTCAAAAATGTAGAAAATAATTTTCATTCATTAGCCCCGACCTTTAGGTTGGGGTGCGAAATACCATACCACAAGAGCAGCTATAAACAAGAATGTATTTCGGTTTCTTGTTTACTGTGTTTTGGATTCACAATATTTTAATGCTTTCGAGCATTTTATTTATTGTATTTTTTAATTCCATTTCAGTTTTTTCTGTCCCCTCCATTTTTTTGTATATTGTGAAAGAACATATAATCAAATCACAACCGACTCCCAGATTCCAAAAATATATCACATCATCATAATCCTCTCCTTTCAAATACGCCTTATAAAAAGTACAATCAAAATCTCTGACTTTAAATAATAGATATTCAGTGTTTTTATTTCGCATTTCTCTGACATATTCTACTGCTACATTTTTGCGAACTGCATTATTTTTCTCGTCAGAGGTTATTTTTAGAGGAGTTATTCTAAAATTACCAGTCCACTCTTTTGTGTTAAAAAAGGCGTATGTTCCTTCATCTTTAGGTGTATCTTCATATTCATCCCAATCTTTAGGCATTTCAATGGAAAACCATTCATTCGGGCTAATAAATTTTTTATAGCCCACATTCAAAGTTTGTTTTTTCTTGAAAAAATTCCTCACTTCAAAATTCTACATTCATTATTCGATATTCTTTATTCAAGCCTCCCTCCTCGCCACAATCGTCAATATCGTAGCCAATGCAACTGTTTCTCCGGTTTCATCATAAACATCTACCTGCCATTTTACTATGCCTTGTGGGCGTTCGCCTTCTTTGTTTTCTTTGGCTGTTTTTTCCTTTACGGTAAGGCGCACACCAAGGGTGGCTCCTATATAAACGGGTTTCACAAAGCGGCATTCATCCAGTCCGTAGTTGGCAAGCACGGGGCCTTTGCGCGGGTCAACAAATAATCCTGCCGCCATAGAGAGTACAAAATAACCATGCGCCACGCGGCTTGTAAACATAGTGCCTTCAAGGGATGTAACATCCATGTGGGCGTAAAAATTATCTCCGCTTATGTTGGCAAAATTCACAATGTCGGCTTCGGTAACGGTGCGTTTATGCGTCACTTCCGTTTCGCCAATCTGCAACTCTTCAAAATATTTCCGGAAAGGGTGGGTGAGGGTATGTATTTGTTCCGCCTTGGGCTGATAAACATCAGTAATAGCTGTAATGGTCGTCGGGTGGCCCTGTATAGCAGTGCGCTGCATATAGTGGAAAATGCCACGCATACCGCCCATTTCTTCACCACCACCTGCACGTCCCGGCCCGCCATGCACCAAGTGGGGCAGGGGAGAGCCATGTCCTGTGCTTTCTCCCGCAGACTTGGAATTAATAACTACCATACGACCGTGATAGGCGGCAGTTCCCAACACCATTTCGCGGGCGAAAGAATCATTTTCGGTAAATATGGAACCCACCAGACTGCCTTTGCCCATTTTGGCAAGTGTAGCGGCATCAGCGGCATTTTTATATGGCATCACAGTACTTATCGGCCCGAAAGCTTCCAACTCATGTGGGGCATTATTGTTAAGCGGGTCTTTGCTGTAAAGCAACATAGATGGGAAGAATGCGCCTTTACTATCCTTTAAGCCCCCCCTATAAGGGGGATGGGGGGATGCTGCCATCACTTCAAAATCATCGTAATTTCCAAAGACGGTCTCGCAGGTTTTTTGAAGCATCTTTACTTTTTCCAACACCTCGCGCACTTGTTCTTTCCCAGCTAACGAACCCATACGCACCCCTTCTGCCTGCGGGTCGCCCATAGCAATGGTTGATAATCTTTTCTTTAGCGCATCAATAGCGGGTTCTGTCAGGTTATCGGGGATTATGGTGCGGCGGATAGCGGTACACTTTTGTCCCGCTTTGGTGGTCATTTCCCTTGCGACTTCTTTAATAAACAAATTAAAAATTTCACTACCGGGAACCGCATCGGGCCCGAGGATACAGCAGTTGAGGGAATCTGCTTCCATATTAAATCGTACGGAATTTTCTAAAATGGAAGGATGCGATTTTAACTTTCTTCCTGTAGATGCGCTGCCTGTAAAGGTAACTACATCCTGTCCTGTTACATGGTCGAGCAAATCGCCTGTGCTGCCGCAAAGCAGTTGCAGAGCGCCTTGTGGTAATATGCCGGATGCGATAATTTCCTGTACCATTATTTGCGTGAGGTAAGATGTAATGGTGGCAGGCTTCACAATAGCAGGCATACCAGCCAACAAGTTCACGGCAATCTTTTCCAGCATTCCCCAGCATGGGAAGTTGAATGCATTAATATGTACCGCCGTGCCCTCTAATGGCACACAAATATGATGGCCAATAAATGTGCCGTTTTTGGAAATCATTTCCGGTTTGCCATCTACAAAAAATGGTTCGTTAGGAAGTTCGCGCCTGCCTTTGCTTGCATAGACAAACAAGTTGCCAATACCTCCTTCAATATCCACCCATGAATCGGCCTTGGTAGCGCCGGTTGCATAAGATAGTTTATAGAACATATCTTTTTTAGCGGTCAAATGGAGTGCCAATTTTTTAAGCATCAAAGCTCTTTCATGAAAAGTCATTTTACGCAATAATGGGCTGCCTATTTCCCTTGCATAATCGAGCATAGATGCATAATCAATTCCTTTGGTAGTGGCTTCGGCAATCAGTTCTCCGTTTATAGCATTAAATAGCGGAACACCTTCCCCGGCGCCTTCCACCCATTTTCCTTCTACATAGTTAGCGAGTTTCATATTTTATAATTGTGAATAGTTAGTTGTGAACAGTTAATTGAAAGACATAATAAGATTCAAAGGTAAAGGAATTTGGCCTTGCCGTTAAAATGATAACGTATGTTTTGTACATTTACGCTTTCAACTCTCTACTTTCAACTTTTAATTTGAATAACTATGTACGACCATTCTTTACGAATACTTAAAAACATCATAGGCTTATTAGCCATTATATATTTTTTTGTTCCGGTTATAATCAGGTTCCTAATTATAAAAACACATTCCACAAGCACGCCTTCTATAGTGACAAAGTTTTTGTCTTTGTCTATTTTCCAGCCCGTGTTGCAGCAATATGATATTGCCCTTGCCAAGAACAGTGCCATATATTACCTGGCATTTTTGGTTGGCCTATTACTTATTTGCTGGCTTTGCTGGCTGATCGTGTTCTATGTTGCAAAGATGATCTATCTCGGATTAAAAAGACTTTAGTTCCTGAAGTTGTACTAATTTATTGAAAATAAATTCAAACCGGGAAATATTTTCTCGTTGTTTCAGATTTCTTTTTACATTTGTAATCAGGTAAATAGAAACAAATAATCGCATGAAAAAAGTATCGTTGTGTTTAATACCGGTAATGTCCCTTGTTTTCCATATAGTGAAAGCAGATAGCCTTATTTCATATTCTGACAGGGCGTATGCTCCACCGGATTCTAATAAACTTATACAGTTACCAATTTCCGAAACCAAAGAACTTAATATGGGTGAGGTTTTCTTTACCCCAGGAATAGGGTACGGAAATATGGCAATAGAGGGCAGCCCTTTATCAAATTCAATTTTTGTGAATAATTACAATTATAACGGAAATACCTATTCTGCAATAAATTACCCGGAATTCGGAGGCTCTTTAGATTATATGGTTTCTCCATTGGTGTGCATGGGGATTGGAGTGAATTACCAATTGATCAGGTTTGACCTTTCAACGAATTATCAAAATGCCTATATTAATCCTTATTATAACGAAGGGCCTAACTCTGCTTTATTTTCGCGGCTTAATATCGGTATACGAAATCTCTTTTATTTCAAAGGAATCAATAGCGACAATTTGCATATTTACGTGGGAGCAAGGGCCGGCCTGTCGATTTGGTATGAATGGGATAGCTGGGCGAACGGTGTGAACTATAATTACCGATCGGTTATCAATTCCAACTCCAATGATAATGGCAATATTCAAATGAGTATACAATTGCTTTGGGGTATGAGGTATTTTTTCACGCACGACCTGGGTATGCAACTGGAATTGGGTCTCGGAACTCCCTATTATGCTCAATTCGGCATTACATATAGGTTTAATGATAATCCGGTTACTTACAGCGTTACCCGTTCGGAATACAGAGCTATGAATGAAGGTACACAGCTAACCCACAGGGATTCGGCAAATCTTGGATTGCTGCCTATGCATGGCATGAAGAAGTAGAACTTATTTGTTAGTAAACACCCAATTTCTTGCATTACTAATTGCGGCGTTAATTCCGCCAACATTAGTTCCTCCTGCAGTTGCATAAAATGCTTGTCCACCGCCACCGCCCTGAATTTCCTTGCTGAATTCACGGATCAAGGTGGATGCGTTCCATTTTTTGTCATTCATAAGGGAATCGGAAATGGCGACGAATAAATTGGCTTTGCCGTTTACTTCCGCACCGAGGATAAGAAACAGATTGGGAATCTCACTTTTTAACTGGAAACAAATATCTTTAGCTACATCAGCAGAAGTAATTTCTATCTTTTCTCCAATGAATATAATACTTCCGAGTTCTTGTTTTTTATGTAACAGGGAGGTTTTTATAGCTGCCCCCTGCTCCCTGGATAGCTTTTCAACCTGCTTAGTCAGATCGCTTGCCTGTTGCTGCATATCCTGTATGGCTTTCACCAGGTTCTTTGGATTTTTAAGTGCGTAAGAAGCCTGCCTCAAAGTCTCTATTTGTTCGTGAATATAGTTCTCCGCACCAAGAGCGGTAACCGCTTCAATCCTTCGGATACCCGCAGACAAGGCACTTTCCGAGAGTATCTTAAAATAGCCAATTTGCCCCGTGGCTTTTACATGCGTACCGCCACAGAGTTCTATTGAATAATTTTTATCGATGGTCACTACCCTTACCGTATCTCCGTATTTTTCACCAAACAGGGCCATAGCACCCA
>DATHNK010000106.1:0-2641 GCA_035486075.1 Bacteroidia bacterium | reverse complement strand
AAGCAAAAAAAGCGGGAATTATTTTAATGAATGAATCGGGTTTGGACCCTGGCATTGACCATGCTTCCGCCATGAAAATTATTGACCATATTAAAGCTGAAGTTGGGAAGCTGATCGTGTTCAAGTCATACACAGGAGGATTGATAGCTCCCGAATCGGACGATAACCCCTGGGGGTACAAGTTCACTTGGAACCCACGCAATGTAATATTGGCGGGGCAGGGAACCGCAAGATATCTGGAAAATGGAAAGTATGCTTTCATCCCGTACAACAAACTTTTTACCAGGACGGAAAATATTTCGATTGAAGGCTACGGAGATTTTGAAGGCTATGCCAACCGCGATTCCCTGGGATACCGTTCGGTTTATGGAATTGAAGATGTGCAAACCATTATACGTGGCACCTTGCGAAAAGATGGTTATTGCGAAGCCTGGAATGTTTTTGTACAGTTGGGCATGACGGACGATTCATACATTATACCCGACTCGGAAAAACTGAGTAATAAAGAATTTTTGGGATTATTTCTGCCCTCCGAAAAAGAGGATACTGAAACTCGCTTGTTAGATTACCTCGGACATGATATTAATAACGAAATTCTATATAAAATAGAGTGGCTCGGATTATTTAATGATACTGTACTCGGTGTTAAAAATGCCTCGCCTGCTTTAATGCTGCAAACCCTGCTGGAAGATAAATGGAGACTGAAAGAGGGAGATATTGATATGATTGTTATGCAGCACCAGTTTGAATATGAAATGAATGGCAAAAAACACAAACTGAATTCAACGTTGGTAGTAAAGGGAGATGACGCCATACATACGGCTATGGCTAAGACGGTGGGCTTGCCTGTTGGCATAATTACAAAACTAATACTGGAAGGCAACATAAAACTCACGGGAGTTCATACTCCTACAGTGAAAGAGATATACGAACCTCTTTTAACCGAATTGGAGGGATTGGGGGTGAGGTTTGTGGAGAGGGAGGGATGAAAAAATTTATCCCTTATTAATGTTTGATTTCAATATGCACAACTCGAATACCGTTCCTTCGTTCGAGAGAATCATAAGTAATTGTTACGCCAGTTCCTCGGCTTATCCTCCTTTTAATAAACCACTGACTAATGGAACCCCATATCTGGGTATTATTAAGCATTTTTGTTAAATATTCATTGCCAAGGTCATCAACAATGCATAATTCTGTTTTACTTTCTGGAAACTCACCACTATATGGTTTGCCATAGTCGTCCCTTAGATTTATATACGTTCTGTCAACTTCTTCCTGCGTTATGGTTTTGGTAAATTTTATCATATTAATTTTATAAAATACAAAAGTAAATATTATTTCAGTTGATACTACCTTAGATCGTCGATAAAAGCGGCAACCCCTTTTGGTTTAAGCTGAAAGAATAGTTTTTTTTACTTCACAATTCCAGCAGGAATGTTTGGGCTTTCCGGATTCACGCTAAGTGTTCTTTTTAGCGGATGAATAACTAAATCCATATCTTCCATTGGAATAGCGCCAAGAAGAACCGAATCTCCTAACACTAAAGCGCCTGCATAACAACTTCTGTTTCCAAAAGTAATTTGCAAAGGCCCGACATAAGGACAATTATGTTTTTTACCGTCTGCAGTAGTAACCTCACGCTTTTCCAATTCTTCCAACCCTAATTGAATTACAATATGTTCTGGAATACACATCCACATTGCTCCTGAATCAACAAGACATTGAACTTCCAGTTTTTTTAAATGTTCCTTTCTCGGATTGAATAAAGTTAGATTTGCATAAATTAAGCCCATGTTCACCTATTTTATACAAAGATAGTTATTTCATTTTTATTTACGGTCGTAGATAAATAACCAACACCTTTTGGCTTTAGCTTAAAAGAATAGCATTGCATTAAGGGTTAATTCATAAAACATTCTTTTACGACATTAATTGCGTTTGAATAAATAAAAAAACTCCGGCAGTGTTGCCGGAGTTTTTTTATACGTTAAAAATTTATACAAATCCCTATGCATCAATATTTGCGTAGCGGGCATTCTTCTCAATAAAATCACGGCGTGGAGCAACATCGTCACCCATCAACATGGAGAAGATGCGGTCAGCTTCCGCAGCGCTTTCTATAGAAACCTTGCGGAGTTTACGCGATTCAGGATTAATAGTTGTTTCCCATAATTGTTCGGCATTCATTTCACCGAGACCTTTGTATCGTTGTACACCTACATTATCTTTTCCATTCTTGCCAATTTCATTTATGGCCGCATCGCGTTCATCTTCGGTCCAGGCATAGCGTTGTTCCTTGCCTTTCTTCACCAGGTAGAGCGGGGGAGTAGCAATGTAAATATGACCGTTCTCAATTAATTCTTTCATATAGCGGAAAAAGAAAGTGAGAATAAGTGTAGTGATGTGGCTACCATCCACGTCAGCATCGCACATGATCACGATTTTATGGTAACGCAGTTTTTCAATATTCAACGCCCTGTCATCTTCGGCAGTGCCTTTAAAAACGCCCAATGCGGTGTAAATATTTTTTATTTCCTCGTTTTCATATATCTTGTATTCCATAGCTTTTTCCACATTCAGGATTTTACCCCTGAGTGGCAACACCGCCTGGAAGTTACGGTTACGGCCTTGCTTGGCG
>DATHNK010000105.1:0-7278 GCA_035486075.1 Bacteroidia bacterium | reverse complement strand
AAAAAATACGGGAAGAGGTGGAAACAAACCTTATTGCTCCAATTCATTTGGGATCATTATTTGCAAAGCATTTGGCAACCAAACCGGAATCTGCCATCATTAATATTTCTTCGGGGCTCGCCTTTGTTCCCATTTCTTTTATGCCTGTATATTGTGCTACCAAAGCGGCAATTCATTCACTTACTTTATCGCTGCGGCATCAGTTGAAGGAAACTTCCATAAAGGTTTTTGAAATTATACCACCATCAACCGATACCGAACTTGGGCACCAGAGAAGGACTGACAAATCTCAAACCCATGGAGGAATGCCACTACATGAATTTTTAACGGAAGCCATGGAAGCGATAAAGAATGACCTACTGGAAGCGCCCATAGGGCAATCGAAAGGATTGAGAGCAAAAAGAGAAGAAATGTTTCACATAATGAACCACTGATGAACAACATAAAAAACACAATTGTAGAATTTGAAAGGGTCCTGGATGAATCCGCCAAAAAACTACTCAAATATTCGGAAGATGAAGCCGGGAAAAAACCCGCGCCCGATAAATGGAGCAAGAAAGAAATATTGGGCCACCTGATAGATTCTGCTGCCAATAATCATCAACGGTTTGTAAGGATGCAACTTGAAAATAATCTGAAACTCCCCGGTTACGAGCAGGAACAGTGGGTAGCAATTCAGCACTATACTACCGTATCATGGAATGAATTAATCCGTCTTTGGGAGGCATTTAACCTGCATCTGCTACACATATTATGGAATATAAATCCCGGTAAATTATCAAACACTGCCACCATTGGTGATCATAATGAAATGACCCTGGAGTTTATTGTTGAAGATTACGTAGGCCATTTGAAACACCATCTGGAACAGATAATTGTGAATGAATAGCTTATACCCCAAACCCCTAAAGGGGCTTTGAATTAGGCTACAGAGCTGTAATACGTCATTGCGAGGAACGAAGCAATCTTACCTAATATTAAGTGTCCGAATTTCTAAGATTGCTTAGTAAAGCCTCGCAATGACGATTGAAGCCAAATGCAATGCAGATTTATATATATTTGCGTCAAGAAAAATAAAACCTACGCATGAATTTCCAATTGTCTGAAGAGCACTTAATGATACAAAAAGCGGCACGCGATTTTGCTAACGATGTGCTGAAACCCGGTGTAATAGAACGCGATGAACATCAAAAATTTCCTAAAGAAGAAATAAAACAACTGGGAGAATTGGGGTTCCTGGGTATGATGGTGAATCCTAAATATGGCGGAGGTGGTATGGATGCCATTTCTTATGTACTTGCAATGGAAGAAATTTCCAAAGTAGATGCTTCTGCTTCGGTTGTTATGTCGGTAAATAATTCGCTTGTTTGCTGGGGATTGGAAGAGTTCGGAACCGAAGAACAGAAACAAAAATATTTAGTTCCGCTTGCAAAAGGTGAAATAATCGGAGCCTTTTGTTTATCAGAACCTGAGGCAGGTTCGGATGCAACATCACAACACACTACAGCAATTCCCAAAGGAGACAACTATATTTTAAACGGCACCAAAAACTGGATCACCAATGGCAACAGTGCATCGGTATATTTAGTTATGGCACAGAGTTATCCCGAGAAAAAGCATAAAGGCATAAACGCTTTTATTGTTGAAAAAGGCATGAAAGGTTTCACGATTGGAAAGAAAGAAAACAAACTTGGTATCCGTGGTTCTGATACCCATTCCCTCATGTTCCAGGATGTAGAGGTTCCGGTAGCAAACCGCATTGGTGAAGACGGGTTCGGTTTCAAATTCGCCATGAAAACATTGAGTGGCGGACGTATTGGTATTGCTTCCCAAGCCTTAGGAATTGCCTCCGGAGCTTATGAACTGGCACTTGCGTATTCTAAAGAAAGAAAAGCTTTTGGAAAACCAATTTGCGAACACCAGGCTATTCAGTTTAAGCTGGCGGATATGGCTACACAAATTGATGCCGCCCGTTTACTCTGCCTGAAAGCGGCGTGGTTAAAGGACCATCATTTAGATTATACAAATGCCGGAGCTATGGCAAAAGTATTTGCTTCGAAAGTAGCTATGGACACAACTGTTGAAGCCGTTCAAATACATGGCGGATATGGCTATGTAAAAGAATACCACGTAGAGCGTTTGATGCGCGATGCCAAGATCACCCAGATTTACGAAGGCACTACCGAGGTACAAAAGATTGTTATTTCGAGGGGGATTTTGGCGTAGAGTAGCTTCTGTTCATCCATTCAAAAATGAAATTTGAACTTAAACCATATAGCAGAAATGTATCAGATGATAAACTGTTGGATGACTTAAAAAGAGTTGCCAAAATTTGTGAAAATGAATCTTTTTCTTCTCGTGAATATATTAAACGTGGTGGTAAATTTTCTACTAATACAATTTCATTACGATTTAACGGTTGGAATAATGCTTTAGAAAAAGCAGGTTTGACCTTATTAATGCAACAAAATATTTCCGAAAGAGAGTTATTTGAAAATTTAGAAGAAGTTTGGATTAAATTGGGAGAGCAGCCAATTTACAGAGATATGAAAAGACCGCTTTCAAAGTATGCTGCAAGCCCATATACAGCGAGATTTGGAACTTGGAGAAAAGCACTGGAAGCATTTATTGAATATATGAATAAGGATGTTAAGGAAACACAAGTAGAAGAAATTATAGAACCCATCCAAGAAAAAGAAACCATTTTTAAACATAAAACCAAAAGAGAGCCCAGTTCAAGATTAAAAGTTCAAGTATTAATGAGAGATGGAAATAAATGCAGGCTTTGCGGAATTACAGTTTCAGGAGATAACATTCATTTCGATCATATAAAACCTTGGTCAAAAGGCGGGGAAACAACATTAGATAATTTGCAGGTGCTTTGTGCAGAACATAATCTCGCAAAAGGAAATTTGGAGTATTAGCACCATTTAAATCCAACAAGATTAACGCATCTTTTCCTATATTTGCGACAAATCATTATTATGAAACTAATACTGGATATTGAAGATAAACGCGCTTCTTTTGTGATGGAATTATTGAAAAGTTTAAAGTATGTGCATATACTTAATACAATAGATAATCCTGAGAAAGAAAAAGCGATTCATAATTTGGACGAAGCTTTTAGTGATGTGAAACTTCACCTTAAAGGTAAGAAAAAACTTAAAACGGCTAAAGCTCTTTTGAATGAGCTATGAGGTAATTGCTACCGGGCCTTTTGAAAGAAAAATCAAGCGGCTTTCAAAAAAGTATAAGTCTCTGAAAACTGATTTAACTCCGGTAATAACATTATTGATTCAAAACCCATTTCAGGGAACACCCTTAGGGAAGGAGTGCTATAAAGTACGGATTGCCATAGCTTCAAAAGGAAAAGGAAAATCAGGGGGAGCAAGGCTAATTACCTATATCCGTATAACTGCAAAAACAGTTTACCTGATAGATATTTACGATAAGAGCGAAAAGGATACAATTTCAAATAAGGAACTACAATTATTGATTGACCTGTTAGCACCTTAACCTAAGGAGGATTCCTAAAACAAAAAAGAGAGATTAACTTTAATCTCTCTTTTTTTGTCTAACCACACCAACTATTGTGGAGTATAAAGTAACCCGGCAACACAAATAATAAACCTGGCCCCTAAATAGGGTGATATGGTATTAATAGGTTGATTACCTCCAACCATTGAATTGGTGATATTCAAGGAATTGATTAAGAGTGTGGCATCGTGTAATGGAATAGTAGGCACTGAAGGGTCAAACCCAAGTGTCCCTATAAAAGCTCCTGCCTTCCCCGTATCTGCACCTGGAGCTGCAATTGAATCACCCGTATTGGGCTTAGCATGGTCGGCATTGCCTGAACTTACACCTACTGCACCGACAAGAGGACCGCTGGCTGTAGCAATGTGTGTATGCAATGGCATGTTATAAATAGTAAGCGTTTGAGTAGCTACCCCACCTTTCTCGCCAACGGTTAAGGGCGTTAGCGACTGGTCGGCGGGGCCACTTCCGGTAATACCTATAGGGGCACAACCCCGTAAATCAGGCAAGGCAAAATTGGAGGTCCCGTTTCCTCCATATATTGTTCCAATGATATTGAATAAGTCTGGATAAGCGCTAACACTCAACATCGAACCATCACAATCCAGGAAACTATAAGGCAAATAACCTCCTGAAAAAATCTGGATTACTCCAATGTACTCGTCCATAATGAAATTTGTTTAAAAAAATTATTAATTTGTTTAGTATATTTAACTAGTTCAAGGACGTGGAGCCAATATGCCGGTTACGCAGATTATATATCTAACTCCCAAATAGGGCGACATAGTACTAATGGACTGGCCGTTTCCCGTGATTGTATTTACAACATTCAGAGATGAAGATAGAGTTGCACCGTTTAATGCCACGTCCGGTATAGCAGTATTAAACCCAAGTGTGGGATATGTATTTCCAGCCAAAGTATAGGCTTGTTGTGCAATTGAATCGCCGGCTTCGGGTGTGGAATGGCTGGAAAAGCTTGCATTTACAAGCATATTAGCGTTGACACGGCCACCGGAGGTTGGAATATGTGTATGTGACGGCAAGTTATTGACTCCAAGCGCTATACTTGCATAACCTCCTTTTTGGCCGAGAGCTATAGTTGTTTGAGATCCTGGTCTTTGCCCGACCCCTACAGGGAAAATCCTTCTTAAATCGGGCAAGGCAAAATTGGAGATTCCGTCTCCCCCATAAGTGGTTCCAATAACAGAGAATAACGGCCCCGTAAAGTCATTAATAGCTATAAGCGAACCATCACATTCCATGTGGTTCACAGGTATAGAAACCCCTGAAAAAATTTTGATTCCTCCGATATACTCAGCCATACTGAAATTTGTTTAAAAAATTATTAATGTATTTATTGTACTTGATCAAGATGGCGCAGGTGCCGCCAAAATTCCATTTACACGGATAAGATACCTGACACCCAAATAGGGTGACATAGTGCTAAAGGGCTGGTTACCCCCTGTTGATGAATTAGTGATATTCACCGAATTCATTGAGAGTGTGGCATTGTTTAATGCAACAGAAGGCCGAGAAGGAATAAATCCATCTGTACCTGCAAATGTATGCCCGGAGCCAGAACCTGGAACCGCAATTGAATCACCGGTTACAGGAGTAGAATGGGTGGCATTAGCCGAACTAACATTTATATGACCTACAGCAGGGCGATCAGGTACTACAGAATGTGTATGTGAAGGTAAATTATTGCTTGTAAGGGTTAGGCTTGTTGCACCCCCACTCTCGCCCAGAGATACTATCATTGCAGGCGGTGGCGGGGGAGTCGTTCCCGGTACGGTAATCCCTATTGGAAAAGCCCCTTTTAAATTTGGTAGCGCAAAATTTTGTACTCCATCTCCACCATACGTTGTTCCAATAACGGAGAATAACAACTGATATGCGTTGATACTTATATCCGTACCATCACATTCCATATAGTTTGCTGGTATATAATTCCCTGCGAAAATTTTGATCGCTCCAACATAATCATCATCATTCATAATTAAATTTGTTTAAAAAATGCATTACTCTATTCTGTCTGCTACTGCAAATGTATGTAAATACTGATGCGGCTTATAAAATTGTAAAACTTCTTTTAAATTAATTATATTTTTACCATATAGTTAAGGCTGATTACCTATAGTTTTGTAATAAATATGGGGCAAAGACGGTATCCTGATGATCCAAAATCATTCGTCAGGTTTATTGGCTTAGATATTTTTTTCCTACCATTCTATAAAGTAGAATTCCGGGATTTTCACAAATGAAAGATCTTTTCCACTGCCTGCATAATAATCGGAGGGGTTATTTTTCTGGCTATTCTTTTTACCAGAGTATTTTTTAGTGAACTATCCTCCTTATTTCCTACTCTTTCCTTAAACAGTGTATCATGTACCCCAATTTCCGGATTAAATTCTTCAGCCGGGCGGCCATTGGTATAGTAATAAAGGGCCAGTGATCTTCTGCTCCTGTCCGGAGGGCATGTCAATGGGGTTGGATGCCCGTGATAAGAAAAATCGGTGGTAGAAAAAATAACAAGCGAATTAAAAGCGGGCAATATTTTTTCTTCGCATTTGGTCATATCTTTATTCCACAATTCCAACTCTCCGCCATAGCTTTCCTTCCAATCTTTATTTAAATATATTAACACATTTAAACGCCGGTCGAGTTTCGCTTTGTTCCTGTTAAAATCAGCATGTATTTTTAATAACCCTCCGGGCTTAACTTCATGCAAACCGCCTCCCTCAAAATATGGGTCGGGTAAAAGAAGTTCTTTTATTCCCGTAAGTTTTTGAAGAAATTCTAAAAACGGCTCCGAGTTTAAATAATGGAGAAGCTCTTTTGTGCTTTCGCCAAATTTTTGTTCACCTTGTGCAGACAGTTTCTTCTCCCTTACATTGTTGAACTTCCGTATATTTTTTCCTTCCAATTCAGGGAATTCAGCCAGTACTTCATTCAAAAGGTCCTCATTCAAAAAATTCTTAAACACGATATGCGGAAATGGAACCGCGTGTGAATATATATTCGCATTTTTCTCTGCTATTTCTGCCAGGTTAACATATTCCGTATTGATATACTTGCTGTTCATTATTGTATTTCTATTTCTACCCTGCGGTTAGCTGCTTGCTGGTCCTCATTAACCGGGCGGGGATAAAGCATACGGGAGCTTCCGAATCCTACAGACTGCATGCGTTTTTTATCAACTCCATGCGATGAAAGATAGTCTTTCACTGCATTAGCTCTTTTTTCAGAGAGCATCTGGTCATACTTCAGAGTTTGTGTATTATTAGGGTCATTCGTATATCCTTTAATGATAATTTTCACTTTCGGGTTGTTCACAAGGAATTGCAGAACATAATCCAAAGCAGGTTTGGAGTCAGGAAGAATATTCGGGCTGTCCTGTTGAAATTGTATGTCCTTCAGCGTTATTTTCTGGGCGGCTTTTATAGGTTGCAGCCTTACCCAAAATGTAGTGGAAGAAGTATCTCCCGTAGCGGAGTAACTTGATTGGTAAGGCATATGTCCGTCGGCATTAGCGCGGATCTTTATGCTTTGATATTTTTTGAGTTGAAGGGCATAATCAGCGGTATCTACTTTAATTGATTTGGCCGGGTCAATGCCATCCAAAATCAGCGTTGCTTTAATAGGGTGATTAGCACTGTCCAACACATGAATAAAAAAATTAGGGCCGGAAAGCGGCATCATATGAGGTACCTTAACAGGCATAGCATCCATATAGGAAGG
>DATHNK010000104.1:0-4071 GCA_035486075.1 Bacteroidia bacterium | reverse complement strand
GAGGAGAGGAAAGTGCCGGAGCATCTTTTTCCAGGCTCGATGGAACTGTATGGACAACCGATAAAGATGGATTTGCACCTGCGTTGCTTTCCGCTGAAATTACGGCGAAATTGGGAAAAGACCCCGGCATAATTTACGATGAACTTACAAAGGAATTTGGCCAACCTGAGTATGATAGGGTTGAAGCAAAAGCTACGCCTGAACAAAAAGAAAAGTTAAAAAAATTATCGGCTGACCAAATCAAACAAAAGGAATTGGCCGGTGAAAAAATTAAAAGTATACTTACCAATGCTCCCGGAAATGGCGCTCCTATTGGAGGAATAAAGGTAACGACTGAAAACGGATGGTTTGCGGCACGTCCCTCGGGAACAGAAGATATTTATAAAATTTATGGAGAAAGTTTTTCAGGCAATGATCATTTAAAACAAATTATGGAAGAAGCACAAAGCCTAGTAGATACTGCTTTGGAAGCAAAATAAAAAGACAGTATGAAATTGATACCGGCTGCGCATGAACTCATTTCCAATATGAGAGCCTTTTTTCAAACATCAAACTCTAAACGGAGTTACATGAATGAAGAACCGCTAAGGGCAGAGCTTTATAGTTCAGAACAATTAGGCAGGTTTGGAAAAACGTTGGCGGGAACCCACAAACTAAGTTCCAAAACCGCAAAGGACCATTTACTCAGGCGGCTTTCCGATAATGAAAATGTTTTGCATGAAGTGCGCAAACTTCTCACGTATTCCATTAAAAGAAAATACCAGATCACTCCCGCCGGAGAATGGCTGATTGATAATTTTTACCTGATCGAAGAACATATCCTGAGCGCCAAAAGGCATTTCCCGAAAGATTATAGTGAGGACCTGCCGCAACTGGCAGAAGGCGCTTCGGCAGGATTAACAAGGATATATGACATTGTTCTTCAGATAATAGCCCACAGCGACGGAAGAATAGATATTGAAAGCCTGAGTGGCTTCATTAAGGCATACCAGACAGTAACGAATTTAAAATTGGGGGAATTATGGGCTATTCCTATTATGCTTCGTTTGGCGTTAATTGAGAATCTCAGGCGGGTTTCAGCCCAAATAGCTATTGACAGGGTGGATATAAACCTGGCGGATTATTGGGCAAGGCAACTGGTTGAAACGGCGGAAAAAGAGCCGAGAAATTTGATATTGGTGATAGCAGATATGGCGAGATCGAACCCGCCTATCGACAGCGCTTTTGTATCAGAAATAACCCGTCAACTCAGGGGAAGGGGCCCGGACCTGGCATTGGCTCTTAACTGGATAGAACAACAATTATCGGAAAGCGGATTAACGAGTACTGAACTTATAAATGCCGAAATTCAGAAGCAATCGGCCCACCAGGTTTCAGTAAGCAATAGTATCGGCAGTTTGCGCATGGTGGGTGCAACAGACTGGCGCGGTTTTGTTGAAGAGCATAGTATAGTAGACCAAACCCTTCGTGAAGACAATGGAGGGATTTATGGACAAATGGATTTTTCTACCAGGGACAGGTACCGGCATGTGGTAGAAAATATAGCAAAAAAAAGCAAGATCAGCGAGCACGAAGTGGCCCGGATCGCAATTCAGTTAATGGCTGAAAATATTCAGTCCGGCATAAAAGATGAACGCACGGCGCATGTAGGATATTACTTAATTGACGAAGGATTGGAGCAAACCGAGAAGCTGGCAAAAATGCAAATGTCCGGCATAGTAAAAATCAGAAGAGTACTAAAGAGAAAAGCTTTTCCATTATACCTTGGTTTTATAGTTTTAATTACATTGGCTATAACATCCTGCGTTTTATTTAAAGCATATTCCGATACTAAATATAATTGGCTGCTAGCAATTATTGGTGTTCTTTCTATTATATGCGCAAGCCAGCTTGCCGTTTCTGTGGTTAACTTCTTTTCTTCTTTACTCGTTAAACCGCATTTATTGCCGCGTATGGATTTTTCAAAAGAGATACCTGGGGAATTCAAAACATTGGTTGTACTGCCTGTAATGCTGACCAATGTGGAAGACATAGAAGATTTAGTTGAATCGTTGGAAGTCCGGTTTCTTGCAAACAGGAAAGATAATTTGCATTTTGGCCTCCTGACGGATTTTATGGATGCCCAAACGGAAACACTTCCCGATGACCAGGTTCTGTTAGCTGCAGCCCGTCAAAAAATTGAAAGCCTGAACGTAAAATATAAAAGGGAGAAAAAGGATTTATTCTACCTCTTCCACCGCCCGAGGCTTTGGAACCCAAAGGAAAATGCATGGATGGGATATGAAAGGAAACGCGGCAAACTCTTCGATTTAAACTTACTTCTCCGGGGAGGTTCTGACAAAAAATTTTCTCTGATAGTAGGCGATCAATCCATATTTCCGCAAATAAAATATGTTATTACATTAGATTCTGACACCCAACTTCCGCTGGGCACGGCATGGAAATTGGTAGGAACTATGGCGCATCCGTTAAACCATCCCTGGTATGATGTAACAAAAAAACGGGTGACAAAAGGATATGGCATTTTGCAACCGCGCGTAACCGTAAGCCTGCCCAATGCCACCGCTTCAAGGTTCGCACGCATGCACGGAAATGAACCGGGAGTGGACCCATATACACGTGCCTCGTCAGATGTTTACCAGGATTTATTTGCGGAAGGTTCTTTTATTGGGAAAGGAATATACGAGGTGGATACTTTTATAAAAGTATTGGACGACAGATTTCCTAAAAACCGGATATTAAGCCACGACCTTGTTGAAGGTTGTTATGTAAGGTCGGGCTTGTTAAGCGATGTGCAATTATTTGAAAAATATCCGAACAGTTATCGGGCCGACAGGCAAAGAATAGCCCGTTGGACACGGGGCGACTGGCAGATCTTTCCCTGGTTTACTCCTGTGGTTCCGGGTGGAGAAAAACACTGGCTTAAAAATCCGGTATCGGCATTATCCCGCTGGAAAATATTTGACAATATAAGGCGGAGCCTGGTTCCGCTAGCCCTTACTATATTGATTTTATTAGGCTGGCTGGTATTATCATCATATATTTATTGGACAATTGCTGTTTCTGCAATTATTGTAATTCCCATTATTATTACTACCCTTTGGGATACGATAAGAAAACCCAAGGATATAATCCTGAAGCATCATATTAAAAATACGATAACCAATATTGTAGAAATATTTATAAAAACATCATTCTCGCTTATCTGCCTGCCCTATGAGGCATTCTCGAATTTCAAGGCTATCTTACTAACAATTTGGAGAATGCTTGCCACTAAAAAAAAATTGCTTGAATGGAACCCTTCATCCAACGATTATGTTTTTAATGACAGAAGTCTTGCCGCATCATATTTTACCATGTGGATAGAGCCCCTGCTTGCCTTCACTGTATTTGGATATATCGCCAGCTATACAGCCTTACGATTGGATATTGCAGGCCCTATTCTTTTACTGTGGATAATTGCGCCTTTTGTTACCTGGTGGTCAAGCAGGCCAACCGCTAAGGCAGTATCTAAATTATCGCATGAACAAAATATTTTCCTGGGGAAAGTGGCGAGAAAAACTTTTAGTTTCTTTGAACAGTTCGTTCAGCCGGAGGATAACTGGTTGCCTCCCGATAATTTCCAGGAACAACCTTTGGAGTTGCTTGCACATCGTACATCTCCCACCAATATCGGGCTTTCATTGCTGGCCAATTTATCGGCTTTTGAGTTCGGCTACATCACCACAAGGGAACTTATAGAACGAACTACCAATACCATTAGTACAATGCATAAAATGGAGCGATTCAAAGGCCATTTTTATAATTGGTATGATACCCAAACACTGGACCCGTTAACACCAAAATATGTATCTACCGTAGATAGCGGTAACCTGATCGGAAATTTGCTCGTGTTAAAGCAGGGATTGCTTGCTGTTCCCGATAAAAAACTATTGGGGCATTACATATTTTATGGCCTTAGAGATACCCTGAATGCCCTTACTGATACCCTCGACGAAAAAAACAGCAAACTGCTGCTTCAATTTAAAAGTGATCTGGAGGATGCCTGTAATTCACATGTGGTGACACGAT
>DATHNK010000103.1:0-4089 GCA_035486075.1 Bacteroidia bacterium | reverse complement strand
TTATCTAATGAGGTTTTTCAGGAATTATCGCAACTGAGGCTTTGGCAGGGTTACTCATTCATTTATGGTATAAGTGCAAAGTTTGAACTGGAACAAACCTTAAGTTTTTCCAATCACCATGACCTTTCATTCCCCTATAGTTTTATTTATTTTAATACGGAGACAAATGGTTACCAAACCAATGGATATTTGCCGGGGCAAGCCCATCCTTTCTGGTTTGAGAATTATTCCGCAAAACTGAAATACCGTTTTTTCTGTGCGGATTCTTATCAAAAACATTTCCGGATGGCTGCTTATCTGCAGGTGGCAGGCGGTAATGAACCTCACCCCGAAGCGGAGCCAAACTTATTGGGTGATAATTCGGGGGCTGCGGCAGGATTAGTAGCTACTTACCTCAAGCATAAATTTGCAGCTTCCGTAATGGTAGGATATATAATACCTTATAAATTCCAGCAGACTGATTCGACTATTGTAATAAACTACGCTAATGCTTTAAACTATAGCCTGTCACTTGGATATCTGCTGTTGCCCCGCCATTATACCAGCCTTAAACAGATGAACGTGAATATATACCTTGAATTTATGGGAGAATCGTATGGTGCGGCGGTGATAACTAAAAATGGAGAGAATGTATTTTCAGGTGCAGTGCCTTCACTTGCAAAAGGGAATTATCTGGAGGCCCGTCCCGGGTTGCAGTTCATTTTCGCATCGAATACTATTCTTAGTTTTTCACCTGCTTTTCCGCTTATCAATCGTTCGTATGCTAAAACATACCCGGTGTATTACGTGTATCTGCAACACGATTTTTTGTTGTAGAAATTTTTCGTGATTACTTCTTTTTCCTGGTGTTCAAATTAAAACCCAACCCAAAATTAAAACTTAGTTCGCTTATGTTTGTTTCATCATAGGCGGTCAGGTGTTCGCCAATCGTATAACGCACGTTTACCTGCACATGGAACCATTTCTGGCCAAAGAAATTAAAACCAACCACAGCCGAGGCAAGAGGGCAGATAGTGGCTATATCATTTGCGCCGTCAATATTCATTTGCGTATAACTTATTCCCGGTTGCAAACCTAAAACGGGATCAAAATGAGAGTGAGTAGGTATATGATAATAAGCGCCAAAATAAAGTGCATCATTTTTATTTAGCGGGCTGTTTTTTGTAGTGGAATTCAGGAAGTAGTATAGATCGCCACGTACCGATATTTTTTTCTCGGCATAATATTCAATGTTACCCGTTAGGTATGCATTAGAAATACTATTTTGAGGCATAGTGCCAAAAGCGAAAGTGCCTGCGGCCCTCAATAATCCTTTATGTATAAATGCTGAATCGGATTGCGCGACAGAGGTGAAAGTTAAAAGGAGAAAGTTTATAAAGTAAAACGCATGTTTCAACTTTATAACTTTATGAACTACTACTTCTTTCCCCATAAGTTTCCTATTTCATAGTTAACACTAAGGGTAGTGAGCAAATGCCCCTCTCGGGATAGGCCCGGTCCCTGGGTAATGCTCAGATATTGGTATTGCCCATCATTATCAATTGAAGTGATGATATTGGTTCCCAGGTGAATCATATACTGTGTTAGTAGCGATATATCAAAATGCCTGGTTAGGTTGTAATGTATGCCAAACCCACCCTGAACAGCACTGCTCCATCGTTCGCCGGGGGCAACCCCTGACCAGAAAGAATATACTTGTGTATAGTCGAAACAATGTCCCGCTAAAACATAGACGGTCACTTTGCCAACGGTAAGCGGGTTTTTACTTAAATAAAAAAGCACCGACCAGCCGATATGTGCATCACGCCTGTATCCCAGGCCCTGTATATCGGTTGAAATGTAATCGGCAAACCATTCTGTATTTATATATTTATCGAGCCTTATCCTGAATTCTCCGCCGGAGCCCATGCCAATGCTTTGTGCATCAGTGAAGGCGCTGAGCGTATTACGCACACCAAATGATAGTTGTCCTGAATATGCTGAGTCTTTTTTTGTTTGGGCAAATGAGTGGAAAGTGAAAAGGAAAAAGTTCATAAAGTAAAAGGCACGCCTCAACTTTATGAACTTTATAACTTTATGAACTTTCACCTTCATTTTTATATTCTTTCCAGGTGGGAAAAGAAGAAACTACCTTCTATTTGAGCATTTTCATCACTATCTGAACCATGCACAGCATTGGCAGAGATTGATTTGGCAAATAATTTACGTATGGTGCCTTCATCTGCTTTGGTTGGGTCAGTTGCTCCGATAAGTTTACGGAAATCAGCTACTGCATTATCTTTTTCAAGGATAGCAGCCACTATAGGTCCCGATGACATAAAATCTACCAATTCTTTATAGAAACCGCGTTCTTTGTGTACTTCATAGAACGCCCCGGCTGTTTCGCTGGTTAATTTTGTGATTTTCATTGCTATAAGCTTGAATCCCGCGTTCTCGATCATGCTTAAAATTGCTCCTGAGTTTCCGGCTGAAAATGCATCCGGTTTCACCATTGTAAATGTTCTGTTTGTTGCCATGTTTTTCGTATATTTTTTTAAAGTGGGCGCAAAGATAGGGAAAGCAACGATAAACCATAAACTATGAACCAAATAGCAACCGTATTCCCGATTTATAGTTCATTGTTCATCGTTTATCGTCAGAATCCTGCTAAATTTGCATCTTAAACAAAATCCTCACGTGCTTACCGATAAAGAACTTTCAAAAGTAAAAGAGATACTTGGCTCTCCTTGTAAAGTGGCCATTATAATGCATAGATCGCCCGATGGCGATGCCGTGGGCTCTTCGCTTGGCATGAAGCACTATTTGGAGAAATTTGGACATAGTGTAAATGTCATATCTCCAAATGCCTATCCTGATTTTTTAAAATGGATGCCCGGAAATAAGTCTGTTATTGATTTTGAAAAAACTCCTGCCCCTGCGAACCAAGTTATACTGAAAGCGGAATTGATCGTATTTCTTGATTTCAATTCTTTAAACCGGATTGGCGACCTGGATAAAGCTGTGAAGAAATCGAAAGCATTCCGGCTGGTGATCGACCACCATCCACAACCGGAGAACTTTGCTGATATTGCTTTTCATGATGTAGGCTCATCATCAACCGCCGAGTTGGTGTATGATTTTATAAATGTTTTAGGCGACGATAAAAGAATACACCGCGACATTGCAAATTGTCTTTATGCGGGTATAATGACCGATACGGGTTCATTCCGTTTTGCCAGCACCACCGCACATACCCATGATGTAGTTGCAGGATTGATAAGGCATGGCGCGGAGCCTACCAAAATACACCGCTTTATTGATGATAATAACCGTGATATACGCTTGAGATTGCTCGGATATGCAGTACTGGAAAAAATGAAAATCTTCCCGGATTTTGCAACCGGTTTTATTACGCTTACACAAAGTGAACTAAAACGTTTCGACTATAAAGAAGGTGATACGGAAGGCTTGGTGAACGAGCCCATCTCAGTAAAGGGAATTGTTTTTTCGGCGCTATTTACAGAACAAAAGGATGGAGAAATAAAAATTTCGTTCCGTTCCAAAGATAAGTTTGACGTGAACCAATTTGCACGGAAGCATTTTGACGGAGGAGGACACGTGAATGCTGCCGGTGGAAAAAGCGAATTATCCATGGATGAAACGATCATACAATTTCTCAATTTACTTTCCGAGTACAAGATGGAATTAAAGGGAAAATAACCTTGCAAATGCAGCGGTTTCTTATCGTATTATTATTTAGTTCGTTGCTTTCAGGTTGTCACCATGAACAGCAGAATGACGATAATTCTTTTATTCCGCCCAATACCCAGGAAATTAATAAGCAGTTAATTCCATCGCAGATAAAATATGTGCGCCAGGAAACGGATGAAATAAACCAGTATATAAAAGTGCATAATTTCAATATGCAAACCACACCTACTGGCATCCGCTATATGATTTATGAGCATGGCAAAGGGACGTTGCTTCCAAAAACAGGAGACTATGTTCAGATAGCATATTCCATTAGCCTTTTAGATGACTCGCTTTGTTACGATTCTAAAAAGGACGGCCCACGAGAATTCCGTGTAGGCAAAGATGATGTGGAGAGTG
>DATHNK010000102.1:0-3657 GCA_035486075.1 Bacteroidia bacterium | reverse complement strand
TACGATTTAAAAATGAAGACGTCTTAAATGATATCTGGAAGGTTATATCAATAATAGAAAGTGCCGTAGGCCTTTTGGTAGATAGGTCAAAGATTGATGAAAGCACTTAGCAACTTTTGTCGGCATAGATACGCCTTCCCTCAAAGGGAAGGTCGGGATAGGATCCTAATACCCCAACACCGGCCTCAACCACCTTTCCACTTCAGCCACACTCATGCCTTAACAATCCCCACCTGCCTCCCCTTTTGAGGGGAGGTAAAGGCAGTGGCCTGTCGAATCATTTATGTAATTTATTTATTTTTACTTTCTATCCCAAGCTACTTCATACTAATGAAAGCAATTGAAAAACCATTTTTCTACGGTGCTTCTCCTGAAATATTCAGGAGAGCTAAATTGCTGCGCGGAGAAATGACTGAAGCAGAAAAGGTTTTGTGGCAATGGTTGAGAAAAAATCAAGTTAATGGGTTAAGGTTTTACAGACAACACCCTATTTCAAAATTTATAGTAGATTTCTATTGCCACTCCAAACTGCTTGTTATTGAATTAGACGGTGGTGTGCACAATAAATTCGAAGTTGCAGAACGTGATGAAAACAGGGAAGTAGAATTAGAGAAACTTGGACTCAAAGTTCTACGATTTAAAAATGAAGACGTCTTAAATGATATCTGGAAGGTTATATCAATAATAGAAAGTGCCGTAGGCCTTTTGGTAGATAGGTCAAAGATTGATGAAAGCACTTAGCAACTTTCATCTGCTCTGATACGCCTTCCCTCTATGGGAAGGTTGGGAAGGGATACTAATACCCCAACACCGGCCTAAGCCACCTCTCCACCTCCGCAACACTCATGCCTTTGCGTTTGGCATAATTCTCCACCTGTTCTTTATTTATTTTTCCAAGTGAAAAATAATGCGAATCGGGGTGAGCAAAATATAAACCGCTAACAGCAGCTGTAGGATACATGGCCATACTATCGGTAAGTTCTATTCCGGTTTTCGGGTAAATTTCAAATAACTCGAAATGTTCTATTTTTTCGGTATGATCAGGGCAAGCGGGATAGCCCGGTGCAGGACGGATTCCTCGATAGGTTTCTTTTATTAATTCCTCCGGCGATAAATTTTCATCGGGTGCATATCCCCAAAATTCTTTCCTTACTTTTTGATGAAGCAATTCTGCAAAAGCCTCTGCAAGGCGGTCTGCAAGCACTTTTATCATAATGCTGCTGTAGTCATCATGCTGCTTTTCAAACCTGCGGATTAACCTTTCAATACCCAATCCGGTTGTTACAGCAAAGCCTCCGATGTAGTCAATCTTCCCGTTATCCTTTGGTGCAATAAAGTCAGCAAGCGCAAGATTGGCTTGCCCTTCGGGCTTTTTAGTTTGCTGACGCAATGTATGGAATACAGTTTTTACTACTGCACGAGTTTCGTCCTCGTAAATTTCTATGTCGTCCTCGTTTATACTATTGCAAGGATAGAAGCCTGCGACTGCTTTCGCTGTCAGCCATTTCTCGCTTATGATCTTATTCAACATCTCTTGCCCGTCATCAAAAAGTTTTTTCGCTTCTACTCCCCGTTCCGGGTCAGAAAATATTTTCGGGTAACTTCCTTTCATTTCCCATGCATGGAAGAAGGGCGTCCAGTCAATATATTTGGCAATTTCTGCAATAGGAAAATCAGGCAGAGAAATATTCCCCGTAAGCATAGGTTGTGTAATTTCTATTTTACTCCAATCCGTTTTCAGCTTATTTCTGCGGGCTTCGGCAAGGCTGCAAAATTTCTCCTGCGAGTTTTTGTTAGCATGCATTTTTCGCAACTGGTCATATTCCCTGTCGACTGTTTTCAGAAAATCATTTTCAGTAGCCGACAACAGGCTGCTCATCACATTCACGCAGCGTGATGCATCATTTACATACACAACAGGATTATCATATTCCGGTGCAATTTTTACCGCAGTATGCACTTTGGATGTAGTGGCTCCGCCAATAAGCAAAGGAATTTTAAGGCCGGTTCTTTTCATTTCCTTGGCTATATGTACCATCTCGTCCAAGGAAGGGGTAATAAGCCCACTAACGCCAATGGCATCTACACCTTCCCTGACTGCAGCTTCTAATATTTTTTCGCAAGGGACCATTACCCCGAGGTCAATAACCTTGTAATTATTGCATCCAAGTACAACACCTACAATATTTTTTCCAATATCGTGAACATCGCCTTTCACAGTAGCCATAAGGATTTTGCCGGCAACACTTGTACCTTCAGCTTTTTCTTCTTCCATAAATGGAGTAAGATATGCTACTGATTTTTTCATTACACGGGCGCTCTTCACCACCTGTGGTAAAAACATCTTCCCTGAACCAAATAAATCTCCGACAATACTCATTCCAGCCATCAACGGGCCTTCTATCACTTCTAATGATTTAGAAAATTGCTTCCTCGCTTCCTCTGTATCTTGTTCAATATATTCATCAATACCCTTTACCAATGCATGAGACAAGCGTTCATTCACAGGCAAACTTCTCCAGGCTTCATCCTTCACAAGTATCTTCCCCTTAGATTTTATTGTCTCTGCATAGGTCAGTAAATGTTCCGTCGCATCATCTTTACGATTCAACAATACATCTTCTACCAATACCAATAAGTCCTTCGGAATCTCATCATAAATCTGCAACATGCCCGGGTTCACAATCCCCATATCCATGCCCGCTTTTATAGCATGGAAAAGGAATGCAGAATGTATGGCTTCACGCACCATATCATTCCCGCGGAATGAGAAAGAAACATTACTTACTCCACCGCTTACTTTAGCTAATGGAAGATTTTCCTTGATCCATTTTGTAGATTCAAAATAATCGATTGCATTTCGCTTGTGTTCTTCAATTCCTGTCCCTACCGGAAATATATTTGGGTCAAAAATAATATCCTGCGGAGGAAAATTTACTTCATTGACAAGAATATCATACGCACGTTTACAAATCTCTTTTCTCCTCTCTAAGGTATCTGCCTGGCCTTTTTCATCGAATGCCATTACTATAACAGCAGCTCCGTATTTTTTGACTTTTCGCGCATGTTCGATAAATATTTCCTCGCCTTCTTTTAAACTTATTGAATTCACAATGGATTTGCCTTGCGTGCATTTCAAGCCTGCTTCTATAACCTCCCATTTGGAAGAGTCGATCATGATAGGAAGTTTGGAAATATCCGGCTCTGCAGCAACCAGATTTAAAAATTTCACCATGGCAGCTTTGGAGTCTATCATGGCTTCATCCATGTTGATATCAATTACCTGTGCGCCGCCATCTACCTGATCGCGTGCAATCGTCAATGCTCCATTATAATCTCCCGCAACAATAAATCTTGAGAATTTTTTTGAGCCGGTTATGTTTGTACGCTCACCCACATTCATAAAATTACTTCCCGGAAAAAGCGTTACAGCCTCCAATCCGCTTAGGTGAAAGAGCGTATCGGCCTCCACCTTTTTGTGCGGAGTAGCTTTGGATGCCGAATGTACAATAGCCTTTATATGTTCGGGTGTTGTGCCACAACATCCGCCTATTATATTTACAAAACCATTCTTGAGAAAATCATCCACAAGCTCGCACATGGTTTCGGGCGTTTCATCATATTCCCCAAACTGGTTTGGTAATCCGGCATTCGGAT
>DATHNK010000101.1:0-3408 GCA_035486075.1 Bacteroidia bacterium | reverse complement strand
GTAGAGCTTGGCGTTAATTTTATTGATACGGCTGACAGTTACGGCCCGCATATTTCGGAAGAACTGATTGCCGAAGCGCTTTACCCTTACCCGGCCGACCTTGTAATAGGGACTAAAGGCGGGTTACTGCGCACCGGCCCTGATCAGTGGCCAATAAATGCCCATCCCGACCATCTGAGAAAAGCTTTGGAAGGCAGTTTAAAACGATTGAAACTCGACCAGATAGCACTATATCAATTACACCGTATTGACCCGGTAGTACCGGCAGAACAAAGCTTTGAGTTTTTACAACAGGCGCAACAGGAAGGATTGATAAAACATATCGGCCTTTCGGAAGTGGACGTGGATACCATAAAAAAAGCGCGGGAGTTTTTTGAAGTGGCATCTGTACAAAATATGTATAGTGTTGATAACCGGAAATGGGAACATGTGCTTCAATATTGTAAAGCGCATGATATTGTGTTTATACCCTGGTTCCCGCTTAATGCCGGTAATGTAGCCAGCCAGGATTTACTAAAACAAATAGCCGAAAAGCACAACGCTACCGTTCACCAGGTAGCTTTAAACTGGTTGCTAAACCATTCGGACAATATTTTGCTGATACCCGGTACCTCAAGCATTGCCCACCTTGAAGAAAATATGCAGGCGATTTCACTTGAACTTACTGACGATGATATCCGTGATTTGAATAGTATATCGGCGCAGTAAAGTTGCAATAAGTTGTACGGGTTGTAGAGGTTGTGATAAGTTGTAAGGGTTGTAGAGTTGCAAACGGTTAAAAAAAGCTGCAAAGTATTTTTTTTCACCCCTTCCAACATTTACAACCTTTTAATTTAAACCCTTACAACTTATTACAACATTTACAACCTTTTTTAACCTAACCCATTAAACCTTTAATTTCTTCAACCGTCAAAACAACATTGCCCAATTGGCGACATTAACCCCTATTAAACTGAAATAGTTATGAAAAAAATTAAATTCTCCATCGTAGCCATGCTGATGTTGGGAGCTGTGGCTTGTAAAAAAAATGACAGCGGCCATCCGGCTATTACTGCTAATGTATCAAATGCCGAAGCTGCAGATATGGTTGCAGGTTCATTATCCCTTAATTCAAATGGTGTTGCCAATGTGGCAACCGATGCTACCTTAGATGCATCAGTTTATGTGCGGGCAAAACTGGCCTGCGGAACCACAAAAGCCGACACTATTTCCCGTCAAAGCCCAACCGGCGCCCAGTATACCTATAGCTACAACCTTACATATAATTATATGGTAAACTGTGTAAATAATGTACTTGATAACCTGTCGAGCAATTTGGTTTACAGCGGCAGTTTTAACGGGCCGAACCTTTCATCAACAAATGCAGGTAGTTCTGTTTTTACTGTTAATGGTTTATCGCCAACAGCTACAGATTTTGTTATAAACGGGGAGTACAAACGGAGCGGGTCATTTCAGTCGAAAATTGATACTACCAACCACGGTAACAGCAGTGTTGATATAGTTATTACGGCGCTTACGGTTGCTAAACCTGCCCGTACTATCGCAAGCGGTTCTGCCACAATTTCTGTAACCGGGGATGTGCCTAAAAAAGGAAGTTTCACTTATACCGGCACATTGGTATTTAACGGCAATGGCACGGCTACATTAACCCTTAACGGAACAGTGTACACAATAAATCTTAATACAGGTTTTAGGGTTAAGGTGTAGGTTAGAGACTGGAGATTAGAGATTAGAAGAAAGTGTCTTGCCTAATCTCTAATCTCCAGTCTTTAACCTCTACTCCCAACCTCTAGTCACTTTATAGCGGTAACGTGATAATGAACTCAGAACCTTCCCCTTCTTTGCTATTCATATCTATAGTGCCCCCATGCCCTTTCACAACCATATCATAAGTTAATGAAAGGCCTAATCCTGTACCCTCACCAGTTGGCTTGGTGGTAAAAAATGGCTGCATAATCTTTGCTTTTATGGCGTCAGGTATTCCCGCACCATTATCCTTCACCTTGATAACCACCTGTCCATTCTCCGTAGTAGTGGTTACAATCACTTCCGGTTTATAATCATTGCCTGTGTTTTTCTGCTTTTGATGGACAGCATAAAAAGCATTGTTGAAAAGGTTGAGCAACACCCTGCCTATATCCTGCGGGACTACATCTATTTTTGGTAAATCGCGATCAAAATGGCTTACAAGTTCAGCTTTGAAGTCTTTGTCTTTTGCCCGCACCCCATGGTAGGAGAGCCGCATATATTCATCTGCAAGGCTGTTGATATTTGTTGGCTCTTTTGATCCGCTACCTGATTGGCTATGCTGCAGCATGCCTTTAACTATGGCATCCGCACGTTTACCATGATGGTTAATTTTGTCTTCATTTAGTTCAATATCATTTGCTATTGTTAATGCCCCCTTATTGTTTCCACTTTTTAGTTCTTCTTTCATTTCAACAATCATCTCTTTATTTACCTCAGAAAAATTATTGACAAAGTTAAGCGGGTTCTGAATCTCATGGGCAATACCGGCTGTAAGTTCGCCTAAAGAAGCCATCTTTTCTGTATGGATCAACTGCGCCTGCATTACCTTTAATTTGCTAATGGCTTGTTCCAAGTCATCCCTTTGCAATTCTATAGCCTCTTTTTGCTGAATTACTTCATTTGTTCGCAAACGGACCTTGTGCTCCAGTCTGCGGTTCTGTTTCAACAGAATAACAGACCTGCGACGAATAATATACAAAATTGTTAACACAAATGATAGGATGTAAATGAGAAATGCCCACCATGTACGGTACCAGGGGGGGAGTACGGTAAAATTATAGGAGGTACTGCTCCAAACACCAGCCGGACTTAACGCTTTTAATTTAAAAATGTAACTGCCTTCGGGGATGTTACCAAAAACAGCTGTGGTACCGTTGCCGGAGGGGCTCCAATCTTTATCATACCCTTCAAGTTTATATTGGTACATAACTTGTTTGGGTTTACCAGTTTCAATAGCTGTAAAATCAATTGTAATATTTTTAAACTTGTTTGGAAGTATGAGATTAACCGGTACTGGATAGAAACGGCCTATACTATCAAAGCTAATACCGTTATAACTCTCCCGCATGCTATCCAGAACATCAGGTTTCAGTATGTGGCCAAAACTTGTGACCATTTCATTTATTAAAACCATTTCACCTGGCTTTTTACCAGGTTTTAGGTTAGGCAACAAGTTATTCCAGCAAACCGTGGTGTTATTTACTTTTATGTTTTCAATTTGAAGTTTAAGGGGTTCCCGGTCTCTATTTATAGCGTCATAGTCGAACCTTATCAGCTTATTATCACCGCAACCGGCCCATATAATCCCGTTGTTATCCAACAGCATACTATTTGAATTCAAGTCTTTTATGGGATACCCGGTGTTTTCATTAAAAATTT
>DATHNK010000100.1:0-4423 GCA_035486075.1 Bacteroidia bacterium | reverse complement strand
ATCCTAAACCTGTAAAATTGTATAAATGTGTAAAGTCGGAGCCCGACCGGCAATCAATTAGAGAGTATGTAGAGAGCGCAGTCATGCTGAATCCACCAGCTGGCGGATTCAGCATGACTGGGGACTTCCCTGTTTGTTTTACAGCGTCTCTTTCAACCAACGGTAAAACTCATGTTGCCAGAGCAAGCCGTCCTGAGGACGCAATACCCAATGGCCTTCATCATCAAGGTATAGAAAACGGCTCTTAATACCTCTTAACTGTGCCGCCTGGAAAGCCTCCATACCTTGTTCCACCGGAACACGGAAATCCTGCTGACCGTGAATAACCAGGATAGGGGTAGTCCATTTGTCTACATAATTCTTCGGGTTGAACTTCTGGTAATCTACAGGCGGAGGAGTGGTCCAATATGGGCCGCCCTGTTCCCAGGTGTTGAACCATATTTCCTCGGTAGTGCCAAACATGCTCTCTAAGTCAAACACACCATCATGTGCTATAAAAGTCTTGAACCTTCCATTATGGATGCCCGCTAAAAAGTATATGGAGTAGCCCCCGTAACTGGCCCCCACAGCACCCCTGCGGTTAACATCCACAAATGGTAATTTAGAGATGGAATCAATAGCGCTCAGGTAGTCGTTCATGGCTTGTCCGCCCCAGTCGCGGCTAATTTCTTCATTCCAGGCAACCCCAAAGCCCGGCATACCGCGCCTGCAAGGGGCTACAATTATATATCCATTGGCAGCCATCAACTGGAAATTCCATCGGAAAGAATAAAATTGGGATACGGTAGATTGCGGCCCTCCCTGGCAATAGAGCAGGGTAGGGTACTTTTTGGTAGCATCGAAATCAGGTGGATAAATAACCCAAACCAGTTCCTTTTTATTGTCGGTAGTGGTAACCCAGCGCTTTTCAATATTCCCCATGTGGATGGCATCGTAGGCTTTCTTGTTGGTAAAGGTCAGTTGGGTTTGGGCCCCGGTCTTCAAATCAACTTTATATACTTCTGCTGCATGGTTCATATCTGTGCGGGTAACAACCATATCGTTACCGGTTTCTCCAAGCATAGCAGTAATGTCATAGTCACCTTTGGTTATTTGCCTGAAATCTTTTGCGGTAATTGCTTCCGGTTTTTTAGCCACATTGATCTCGAAAAGCTGGTCGGTACCAAAAGCATTCTCAATAAAGTAAAGTTTGGTATTGTCTTTGCTCCATTTTAATGAGGCCCCCGATTCATCCCAATCTTTGGTCAGATCGTACTTGGTTTTGGTCTTAAAATCATAGAGCATAATGCGGTTCTTATCGGCTTCATACCCATCACGCGCCATGCTCAGCCAGGCAATCTTGCTGCCATCCGGCGAGAATACCGGGTATTGATCGTACCCCGGATTATCTTGGGTGAAGTCAGTAGTATTTCCCGAAGCCACATCATAAAAGTAAAGGTCGGTGTTGGTGCTTATAGCATAAGCCTTGCCTGTTTTCTTTTTGGTAACATAGACGATAGTCTTGCTATCGGGGCTCCATGTGACGTCTTCCGCTCCGCCAAAAGGTTGCTGCGGACAGAAGTATGGTTCATTTTTCATAATGTCGACGGCCTTGCTCATATCAATCTTACCCATTGCGTAAGGGGCATAGAACACATGTCCGTAGGTTCCATCTTCCCAGCTATCCCAGTGGCGATACATCAGGTCGTTAAAAATGCGGGCATGAGCCTTGGGCAGGTTAGGGTAGAGGTCCTCTTTCATCTGGTCTATCTTCACATTCTTGGTGAAAAGAACCCATTTGCCATCTGGCGAATATTTAACATTATCAATACCATCACTGTCATTGGTTAGCTTTTGAGGAGAGCTTCCATCCATGTTAGCTTCATATAAATTGCCTTTACTCAGGTAACCCATTTTCCCGGCCGGAGAGAACACCACATTATTCGCATTCGGCAATGACAGATTTTTAGGGTCACCCCCTTGCAATGAAATTGTATAAAGGTCTGCAGTTCCTTTATTGGCCTGCATATCGTAATATTTAACACTGTATATTACCGATTTACCATCGGGAGAAACGGTTTCACCATTAACCCGGCCAAGTTGCCAGAGCAGTTCGGGGGTCATTACCTGCCCGAAGCAGGGAGCTAAAAATGAAGAACTAAGTGCGAAGAATAGAAAGAAATGCTTTTTCATGTTGTGTTTTTTTGAGAGGGCTAATATAGATAAATGTTGAATGTTACCTCAAGCCTCCCTTTTCTTACTTTTGTACCTGGTATGTTAGAAGCCTTTCAAAAAAACCTTTCAATTTTAGATAAGGATGCCTCCGGCAAAAAATATTTACTGGCAGTAAGCGGCGGGTTAGATTCTATTGTAATGGCGGAACTATTCAAACTCTCGGCGTATGATTTCAGCATAGCCCATTGCAATTTTCAGTTAAGGGGAAAGGAATCCGATGGCGATGAAAAATTTGTGGAGAAACTGGCTGCTAACTACAAGGTGAAATTCCATTCCACCCGGTTTGAAACGGAAAAATATTGTGCGGAAAATAAAGTATCCGTACAAATGGGAGCAAGGCAATTGCGCTACGAATGGCTGGAAAATATCAGGCAAAAAAGCAAGCATGATTACCTTGTAACCGCTCACCATGCCGATGATGCCATAGAAACTTTTTTCATTAACCTGTTAAGGGGAACGGGTATTTCGGGCCTGCACGGAATAAAAGAAAGGAATGAAAATGTGATACGGCCCATGCTGCATTTTTACCGTAAGGACATTGAAAAGTTCGCGAAGAAAAATAAACTCAAATGGAGAGAAGACAGCAGCAACAGTACCGATAAATATGAACGGAATAAAATACGACATCACCTGCTGCCCCTGCTGGAAGAGATAAACTCCAAAGCGAAGGAATCTATTGTAGCCACAATGGAAAACCTTGTCAGAACGGAAACCATTCTGAGTGATTCACTGGAACGCCTTGCTGCTAAATTTATAAGCAGGCAAGAGGGTGAAACGAGCATTGGCTTTGATTTCTTTAAAGAACTAAATCCTGCTCCTGCCTACCTGTATGAGGTTATAAAAAAGTATGGTTTCAATTATGAACAGTGCCTGCAGATAGTCGAAAGTGCGAGTAGGCAATCCGGTAAAATGTTTCTATCAGAAAATTACAGGCTGGTAATTGACCGAAAAAAAATAATTATAGGGGACCTTATCAAAAATGATACTGGAGTTTGGGAAGTAGAAACCGATGATAAGGAATTGTTTACCCCAAAAGCTACCTATATCTTCAATACCTTTAAAAGAACGGCCGACTTTAAAATTCCAACCAACCCAAAAACAATTGCCCTGGATTTGGATAAACTAACTTTTCCCTTAAAAATACGTAAGTGGGAGAAAGGAGATAAATTTTATCCGCTTGGAATGAAGAAGCCTAAGAAAGTAAGTGATTTTCTGATAGACAACAAAGTTTCGGTGCCCGATAAGGACAAAACTTATGTGCTGATCTCAGCAGGCGAAATAGCCTGGATAATAGGCCACAGGCCCGATGACCGTTTTAAGGTGACCACGGCGACGAAAAACTTATATCTTTGTAGTTTACAAAATGCAATAACCCTATGAATGCAACGCATAGTCCGCTTTTAGTGGACAAAGAAATTATAGGTAATCTTAATTTCCCCGAAACAGAAGTTTTAACTACTGAAGAATCAAAACTCAGAAGAAAATATGAACTGGAACGGGCTAGTTCGTTGGGAACCGACAGGGTTAAAATAAAAATACTTTTTGAAGATGCTGAAGGATATAAACAGGTAGAGACAACCGTTTGGGCGGTTACTAATGAACGGGTAGTTCTGAAACACGGGCTTTCCATTCCTATTAAACGTATACACGAAATCAAGATATAATCTATGCAGTTCCTGATAAGGCGAATTCTTGTTGGTCTATTTCTCTTTTTTGCATTCACGGCCAGTTCCCAACTTATTGATCCGCTTAAATGGTGGGCCACTTCCCAAAAACAAATAAACGACAGTGAATATGTAATTACTCTGCACTGCGAGGTTCCGGCAGGCTGGCATACCTATTCCCAGTATTCCGACAGCAATGGTGCTACACCCATGGCGTTCACTTACACCGTTTCTCCCGATTATAAACGGGATGGAAAAACCATAGATGATTCCTGCATCACCAAGTATGATTCTACTTTTAAATGTGTGGTGAAGTATTTCCCCAAGCCCTGTAACTTCACACAAAAAATAATAGTCCGCAACTTTAACGGATTTGCTTTGAAGGGCAATGTCTTTTTCCAGGCTTGTAACGAAGGGCAATGCCTGCCTCCCAAGGAATATGATTTCACCATCAACATACCAAAATCCGCTCCTCCGCAAAAAGAAAGCACAGGCTACTTATGGATTTGGATACTTGGGTTCTTAGGTGGATTAACCGCACTCAT
>DATHNK010000099.1:0-4084 GCA_035486075.1 Bacteroidia bacterium | reverse complement strand
ACCTTTTCTATTTGCTCGAGCAGTTCCTGAACGGGTTTTTCAAAATCAAGAAAGTTCATTCATTTTGTTTTTGGACTGCGAAGATAGAAAAAAGCTCCGATAGGGTTAAACCATGACTGTGAGACTTGCCTATTTGCCGGTCGGACTCCGACTAATTACCAATCCCACTCGGACTAATTGCCGGTCGGGCTCCGACTTTACACATTTATACGATTTTACAGGTTTAGGATGTTGTCTAACAAAGATAGTAATTATCAGATTATCAATAGTATAAGTAGCATTTGACAGTACCCTTTTTTAACCGGGTGTCAAACAACTTTAAGGAGTAAGGGATATGGGCTATGGAGTAAGGAAGCATAAGATTTACAGGTAGTTGCAAATAGTATTATAATAATCTGACAATCAGAAAGATTTAATAATTGCCAACCGGGCTCCGACTTGGTCAATGACTTTTCAGGAAAGCACTTTTTGGAACTGTAGCTTTGTGGTATGACATAAAAAAACTGTAAAATAAGTCGGAGCCCGACCGGTAATAGTCGGAGCCCGACCGGCAAATAAAATATTTTGCTGGCGGATGAAAGCGTTTGCAAGTTGCTTTAGGAATGAGGCGAGGGGTTTTATTGAATAAAAGAAGAGTTGCAAAAAAGATAAATGAAGGAGTACCATGAATAAATGGTATACCATTTATTAGTGGGACCGAATTAGTGGCAAGGCCGGAGCCCCGGCTGGCAATTAGAAATCTTCTTCGTGAACTTGGCGGGCTGTTTCTTAGCGGACTTTGCGTGAAGCCTTATCAAGAAGTTCACGCAAAGAATGTAAAGTGAAATATACGCAAAGGGCGCGAAGCAAAGTAGTGACAACCAAGCAGTGTTAATAAATTATTGCCAGCCGGGCTCCAACCGGTCAATGACTTTTCAGAAAAACACTATTTCATGTATTTTATTTGCATTAAAATTAAAAAACAATGGTAAATAAATCGTCCCCGGTAAACACCCAGCACCAGCAACAGCGAATGCTGAAGGCCTTGGAAGCACATTACGGAAATGTAAGCAAAGCTGCAAAAGCGGTAGGAATTACAAGGCAAACGCATTACAACTGGTACAAGGAAAATGAGGAATACTGCGAGAAAGTAGACCTTCTGAAAGTGCAGTGCCACGAAGAGTTCAAGGATCTTATTATGGAAGCGGTAATAAAAAAAATAAAGGAGGGCAATACACAAATTATTGCGCTCTGCTTTAAAACCGTATGCGCAGAAGATGCCGAGCAACTGCAAAAGTTAAATCCATACAAACCCAAGCTGAAAATGCGCATCAGGGTGATGCCAAATCCAAATCCGAACTATGCGAAAGACCCATTTACCCAACAAGCCATCAGGGAATATGAGGAGACACTTCGGCGACAACGAGAGGGGAAGCAGACATAAAAAAGGAGAGGTATTGGCTCTCCGGAAAAAATAAGCAAAGCTTAAAAGGCTACTTGCCCACTAAGCACAGCTTAGCGGGTACGGGGCCAACACCTGTTAGTACATTATTTGTAGAGGTACTTAGCCACAATACATAATTATTCCCTATCTTATACCCTTTCGTTCCTCCTATTATATTTAAATCGCCTGCTGTGGTTAAAGTCATTTGGTTGCCATACAAACTGTAGCCGGTAGTAAAGTTCAAATCACTACTCACATGAGTCCCATCATATCCACTATAACCACCTCCTGTAGAGGGATTAGGATATAAAACTTGTGCATTGCTTTCCTGATTAAATAACAGGGTTAAAAATAATCCTGTTAATAAAGTGTATTTTTTCATGATTTTTAAAATTAAAGTCATGAAGGGTAATTAATACACTTCACAACAGGTTAGTCTTTAATAAATTTTTGAGTAAAGTTGTTGTCTTTTGTTTTTACATTTAAAAAGTACATTCCGGCAGAAAGGGAAGAAACGTCAATTGATAGTGGATAGTGGATAGTGGATAGTGTAGAATTGAGAATCTCTCTTCCGGTAATGTCTATAACAGAAAGGGTAGCAAGCCCGTATATTTGCTTATTGAATTGTAAATTAAGTTTTTGATTGGCTGGGTTAGGGTAAATACTTATATCCCCATTATTTCTTATATCTTCTATTCCTTCCGGGTTGTAAACTATTTCTCTTACATCGTTATTAAATGACTCTGAAAAGTAAACATTGCCATATTGGTTGATTGCGATTCCACTGGGGTCGTATAATTCGGCAGCCGTGGCGGGCCCTCCGTCACCCGAACGGCCTACATGTCCATTTCCGGCTATAGTTGAAATTATTCCCGAAGTGTTTATCTCACGTACGCGGTTGTTCGCTCCATCACATACTAAAAGATTACCGGCACCATCAAAACAAAGCCCGAAAAGAAAATCTAATTCGGCAGAAGTAGCCGGGCCTCCATCCCCGGAATATCCGGCTATTCCATTCCCGGCAATGGTGGAAATAATTCCCGAACTGTTCACTTTGCGAATTACGGGAGTATTTCCTGAACCCATTGCGAAATATATATTCCCAGTTGAATCTTCGCAAATGCCTGTTGGAGAAAGTATTTCAGCAGCAGTGGCAGGGCCTCCATCCCCGCTATATCCGCCTTTTCCATTCCCGGCAAAGGTTGATATAATTCCGGAGGCATCTACTTTTCTTATCACGTAATTGCCTATATCGGATATATACATATTTTCCTGTTTATCAACAAATACATAAACAGGTAAATCCAGTTCGGCATTTGTAGCAGGGCCTCCGTCTCCACTATATCCAACAAAGCCTGAACCAACTACGGTAGATATAATTCCCGATGTATTTACCATGCGTATAACTGCATTGTCGAAATCTGCTATATATATGTTACCAGATGTGTCTGCACAAATATCTTCCGGTAAATTTAATTCAGCATTAGTAGCGGGGCCACCATCTCCATAATATCCACCATTTCCGGTAATTTTAATTCCGGCAAAAGTGGAAATGATGCCATTTGTGTTTACCTTTCTTATTACGTTGTTTGCACAATCATCAATATATGTATTTCCTGCTCTATCAATATATATGCCTGCAGGTTGGTATAATTCACAAAAACCCGAGTTTGCCGGAAATCCATCACCACTATATCCCATGTTGCCGTTTCCGGCAAAATTTACTATATTTTGGGCTTCATTAATCAAGGGCAAAAGGAGTAAAAGTGTAGCTGTAATTAGTTTTTTCAAGTGGTTCATGGCTAGTAGTTTAAGTTTTTAGCAAATTAAATCTACCACAATATTAAAAAAAATAAGGATATAAAATAGGAGCGGGGGTGGGGTGCAAATAATATTGCAAAGTAACAACGCAAAAAGGCGTTTGTCAAGGGTAAAAATACCCGTAAGGTAGGGGGTATTTTTACGGGGTATCGGCAGGGTAGTTTTACCGTGTGCTTGATGTCATACACAAAAAAAAGGAGGACATTTTAAGCCCTCCTTTTTTTTGTTAATAATTTTTAAATTTTGTTTAATTTGTTTTTATCATTTTCTTAAGCATAACCAGGTTGCCGTTCTTATCCAGTATGCGTACCAGGTAAATTCCGGCGGGCTGGCCGGCAATATTCATTGTTGTTTGTATATTATCATTTACCAATTGAGAACTTATCATTCTTCCGGTGTAATCATACATTTCAATGGTTTGTCCTTCTTCCAATCCCGAGAGAGTAAAGGTTCCGGAGTTAGGGTTAGGATAAAGATCGATTGTAGAAACAGTTGCTTCGCTTAAATCTGGTTTATCATCTTTCCTGTGCAACTCGGAAGGAGGGCAGTTATAATTCTGGGTTGAAACAATGGAGCAGCCATTGGCATCTGTCACCGTGATGGTATAGAAGCCAGGTGCAAGCCCGGTGAGCAGTTGCTGGGTTTGTCCGCCCGGAGACCATAAATAATTATAGGGTGATGTTCCGCCTGCTGCGTTAATGCCTATAGTTAGCAGGTTGGAGTTGCAACTTAATGAATCAACAGTTAAGGCTATAGGAGCAGGCTGTGTAATACTTAACCCAACTGTCTGACCTGAGCAGCCATTGTTATCAACCGCATATACTTCATAGGTTCCTGCAT
>DATHNK010000098.1:0-6736 GCA_035486075.1 Bacteroidia bacterium | reverse complement strand
GTTCACTTATCCTATACCATTGAAGAAACAGATGCCACTAAAAAGACACACCTCCCTGTTCCTACTCACGAGCCAATCAAGTTTGAACAAGATATTCCTGTATTTTATAAAAACACAGACCCGGTAAAAGGAGAGATTTATTCATTGGCAAGAATAGTGCCGCCGGCTGTTATAATTCCACAGGAAAAGTTGTTGGTGTTTGCAGATGTAGGGCCGAAGAAGATAACTGTAAAAATAAAATCTTTTAAAAAAGGGAAAATAACAATCCATGTGAAGCCTCCACCTCAGTGGACTATTGATGAGGAAGCAGATGATCGGGAAGCTTCCCTTGAAATGGAAACTTATGTACAAGGTAATGGAACTGAGCAGATAGATACCTTTTATATACATCCGGTTAGTGACCGTTTGCACGAACGAAAGGCTCCGGTTCCTGAAGGTTTTGTAAATATTTCAGTAGAGATGGATGGGCGTACATTTGATCGCTCAATGGAGGATATTAACTATGACCACATTCCTGAGCAAATGCTTTTACCAAAGAGTAAAGTAAAAGTAGTGAGAATGGATATTAAAACCCACCCTAAACTAATAGGATATATTAATGGTGCAGGTGATGACATTCCGGCAGCCTTAAAAGAAATGGGCTATAAAGTGGAAATGATTGCCCCTTCGCAAATTGCGACGGTTAATCTGAATAAATATGATGCCATTATTGCCGGGGTTCGGGCTTATAATACCATTGACAGGCTTAAATACGATAATGGAAAATTGATGGAATATGTAAAGAACGGTGGCAATTACATTGTGCAATACAATAATAATTTCCGTTTGGTGACGGATAGCATTGGGCCGTATTACTTGCATCCTGCTAATGTGCGAACTACTGAAGAAGACTCAAAAGTCACTTTTCTGGCTCCGGACTCTCCTGTTTTAAATACACTGAATAAGATCACTCAAAAGGATTTTGATGGATGGATACAGGAACGCGGTTTATACTATCCTGATAAATGGGATACGGTACACTACACGCCAATTCTGGAAATGAATGATACAGGCGAGCCACCCGTGAAAGGTGCATTGCTTGTGGCTCCCTATGGAAAAGGAAACTTTGTCTATACCGGTTTGGTGTTCTTCCGGGAATTACCTGCCGGAGTGCCCGGTGCCTATCGTTTAATGGCTAACCTGATTGAGCTTGAGAAGCACTAATACAATGGAACGCGGATGACGCGGATTTACTATGATAAACGCAGATAATAAAGAAGAAATCATAATTATTCATAAAAATTCGGGTCATCAGCGTTCCATCAACAATTGGATTCCCTATTACATAACACTTGTGATGTGGTTAATCGTTCTTATCGTTTTCTTTTATTGGCTAACTATTCATTTTAGCTAAACATACTTTATGCACCCTCTTGACCTTATAGTATTATTAGGAACGCTTGGTTTCATAGTAATTTATGGAGCGGTGAAAACCCGTCAGCATGAGGATATACATGGCTACCTGCGGGGCGGAGGTGTAAAAAAATCATGGGCTATTTGCCTTTCAATTATAGCAACACAGGCCAGCGCCATTACGTTCATGTCAACTCCGGGCCAGGCGTATGAATCGGGCATGGGTTTTTTGCAGATCTATTTTGGTTTGCCCCTTGCCATGATTGTTATTGCTGCGGTATTTATTCCGGTGTATTATAAGCTGAATGTATACACCGCTTACGAATACCTGGAAGGCCGTTTTAATTTGCCCACACGGCAGTTTATAGCGTTTCTATTTCTCATTTCACGCGGGCTTGGCAGCGGGCTTACATTGTATGCTCCTGCCATAATTCTATCCACCATTTTGGGTTGGAACCTCAGCCTGCTTTGCATTTTAATAGGTTTTGCCGTGATACTTTATATTTATATTGGAGGGGAAAAAGCCGTCAGCCAGACACAGACCTTGCAGATGATAGTTATTCTCTCCGGAATGGCTATGGCATTGATAATGCTTATCTATTACCTGCCAACAGGAGTATCCTTAAAAGATGCTACATACTTAGCAGGTAAGATGGGCCGGATGAAAATAGTGGATACCAAATTTTCGCTGGAAGGAAAGTACACCATTTGGTCAGGAATATTGGGCGGATTTTTCCTCTCTCTTTCATATTTCGGAACCGACCAAAGCCAGGTTTCACGCTACCTGGGAGGCTCATCAGTAAAGGAAAGCAAACTTGGCTTATTCTTTAATGGGATTGTGAAAATACCGATGCAATTTGGCATACTTTTCATTGGGGTAATGACCTATGTGTTTTTCATGTTTCACTCCTCTCCCGTTTTCTTCAACAATAAAGTGCTTGAAAAGGCTGCCTTATCGACCCAGGTAAAGCAACAACTGGCTGATAAAGAAAAGGAACATGAACTTGTGGAAGTGCAGCGTAATAAAGCTGCCATTGATTTAATTCATACTCAAAACACAGCACAGGAAGTCGCTAGTATAGATTCCCTGCAGAAATATGAACAACAGGACACAGCTATCCGTGCAGATGTAAAACGAATAATTAAAGCAAATGCCCCTGAAATTGAAACCCGCGATACCGATTATGTTTTTCTTACGTTTGTATTGCACCACATGCCGGTTGGGTTAGTTGGCTTGCTGCTTGCGGTAATGTTTTGTGCCGCAATGTCATCTACTGCAGGGCAGATAAGTTCGCTGGCATCCACAACGGTTATTGATTATTACAAGCGTTCTATAAACCAAAACGGTTCGGCCAAACACTATGTAAATGCAAGTAAAGTATCTACATTACTATGGGGATGTATTACTATTGCCTTTGCATTTTATGTGCATTTATTTGATAACCTTATCCAGGCAGTAAATGAACTTGGCTCGCTTTTCTATGGAACTATATTGGGAGTATTTATAGTTGCTTTTTTCTTCAAATTTGTGAAAGGGAGAGCCGTTTTCTATGCCGCCATCGTTACTGAGCTGATCATACTCTTAATATATGCATCCTCTAAGAATATAGTGTTTGCAGTAGACACACTAAAAGTGGTTCATTTAGGTTCGTTAGTTAAGTTGTCTTATCTCTGGTATAACCCTATAGGCGTATTCCTTGTAGTCTTTATCTCTTCCGCTTTTTCCCGTTTATTGAAAGAGAAGACCGGAGACCCGGCAGAAGTGAAGCAATAAAACACATTGGCATAATTCATACCTTTGCCGCCGTTCAAATAACTAAATCTATGGCAACCTCTGGTAAAACCGTCACAATAAATATTGTTCTTTTTGCCCTTGCTTTCACTGCACTGGGCATTGCTTTTATGCGTTCCAACAGTAAGAAACCTTTGCGTTCATTGCCCTACATTGGAGTTACAAGTGTTGATTCTGCCAAAGTGGACGGCAAATACAAAGTGGATACTATTTATCATAAAGTACTTGATTTTAAACTTACCGACCAATTCGGGCAGACGGTTACCCTTGATACTTTTAAGAACAAAGTATTTATAGCTAATTTCTTTTTCGCCCAATGCCCGGGTATATGCAAAAGGATGAACAGCCTGTTGGAGACCGCTACTTTTAAATTCAAGGGTAATCCTTATGTAAAGTTCGTTTCCTATACGGTAGACCCGGTAAGGGATTCCGTCCCTGTAATGCTTGAATATGCCAAAATGCACGATGCTACCCCTTATCAGTGGTATTTTTTGACCGGGGATAAAAACGAGATATATAATTTAGCGCGTAAATCATATTATGCGGCAGTAGATGATAGCGCCGGAGGTAATTTTGTACATACCCAGAACATGGCTTTGGTAGATATGCAGGGGCATATACGGGGCATTTACAGTGGAACCGATTCTACAGAGATCAACAAGATGGTTATAGACATTAACTTGCTTCTCCAGGAAGAAGTTCCGGCAAAATAAACAGACCGCATGAATTTTCAAGCGGAACTTCAAACGTTACTTTCATTACATGGGCTGATCAGCCTCTTAATATTATCATTGCTGGAGCTCGTTTTGGGAGTGGATAATATTATTTTCATTTCGCTTATTGTTATTAAACTGCCTGCTGAAAAAAGGTTCAGTGCAAGGGTCACCGCACTTTCACTGGCATTTATTATGCGGATAGTAATGCTGTTCTGCCTTGTTTGGTTATCCCGGCTAACGGCGACTTTGTTTACTGTTGCAGGATTTGAGGTGGCATTAAAGGATATACTCTTTTTTATTGGTGGTGCCTATCTAACCTATAATACCATCAAGGAAATCATCTCCCATTTAAGAAAGGAAGATGTTAATGATTTAGTGAAAAGCCCTAAAAAAATTACCTACAAATCCATTATTCTGCAAATAGTGCTTGTAGATATTCTTTTCTCTTTCGATTCCATTTTTACCGCAATCGGAATTATCCCCAATTTCATAATTATGGCACTGGCAGTAGGAATTGGCATGATATTTATGGTATACCTGGCCGGGCAGACCAGCAAATTCATTGAAAAATACCCGGCGGTAAAAACGCTGGCTTTATGCTTTATTGTAGGCGTGGGACTAATGCTGATCATAGAGGCATTTCATTTAGAAATTCCCAAAATTTACCTATACGCCGCTTTGGGTATGGGGCTTATTATAGCTGGAGTAACTACTAAATTGAAAAAGTAGAAAACTTCAAATCACTATTTCTCCAGTACTAATTTACCCATATTTATCCTGGCTCCATCTCCGGCAATGATCCGGTAATAGTAAATTCCATTGGGGTTCGAGCCTAAGTCAACCAACGTACTTGAATTTGTGATCTCTTCTGATTTAACAATTTCACCCAGCACATTATAAATTTCCAGTTTCGATCCGCTATAATTTCCTCCGCTGAAAGTAAATGTATATTCACCTTTTGATGGATTAGGGTATACAGAAAGACTATGATTGGAGAAATAATTTTGAACGGATAATGGATTGCAGGTGTCTGATTTCACAGTCCAGACAGCACTATCTACAAAACAGGCATTTATAACAACAACAGATATTCTGAATGTTCCCAAAGAGGAATAGCTTACTTTAAGAATATTATTGGCTGTATCACAATGAGCAGACGTCCCGCTCACCGACCATTTATAATCGGTATTATTCGCAAATGGGACCGAGAAAGTTCCTGTATCACCCAGGCAAATCTTTGCAGGGCCTTTTTTTGTAACATTGGGTTTTCCAATTATCTGAATAGAGTCGGGAATAGTTACTTTAGGTCCCAGGCAGCCGTAACTATTTTCCTGGCAGGTTATCAGAATTGTATCTACATTGGATGTTAGCAGAGCCAAATTATAATTTGTAGAACCAATAAATGGCTGAACACCATTTTTTTTATCTGTTTCCCACCAGTTATAAGTTGAGCCGATTGTGTACTCATCATCCGGGTTTGCTGTAAATGTTATTATGGCACCTTGGCAATAAGGTCCGCTGAGAGGGCTTAATGTAAGGTATAAGCTATCGGCCGGCTCGCCAATAGTAAGATGCACTACAGAACCTAATGAGCTATCGGAAAAACTGGAGTTCGTTGCAACTATGCGCATATAATAAACACCGGGTGGCATCCCATAAACATTAGTGAGGCTATCGGGGCAAGGAATGTGAATATTAAATGTGCCGGAGGTTGTATCAATATTGAATCCAAACTTGCCTGTATTTATGGCTGCAAATGTGGTATAGCTCAAAACCTGAACCTGAAAATTATTTGAAGATGCGTAAATGGCACGGTTGTCGTACTCATGTGTGTTATAGGTGATAGGTACTGTATAACCTCCGGGATCTTTATAACAGGAACCCAGGCAAGCCTGAAGGTTCTGCTGTGAATTGCTTAATATATCGCAATGCTGTATACAGAAAGGTCCCCAAATATCAGGTATTCTGTAGGGTGTTGATGAAACCACCCTGATATAATATTTGCATCCCGCAGGTACAGTAAGTGGAATTTCGCCTGGAATACTACCTGCAGGATAATTTGGAAAAGAGGATGAACTAAGTAGCTGGCCAATGGTATCTATTTTGGCTGTTGAGCCTGTAGAGTCAATCAATTCAGCATAATAGATATTGGTGCTTTTGTATGTTCCGGTAGAATTGAAAGGCACATCAATTACACTGCCTGCACACACAGGGTTGGTGTCCATTGTAACGGCAGGCTGCAAGGTAATAATGTTTCCGGGGCATGTATCAAACGGAAAACAAAAAGAATCGATAAATGTAAGATAGGGGTAGGTTAATCTTTCGAGTTTAAATTTATAACACCCGCCAACAGTGGTATATGTATTGGGTATAGTTAAATACCAATAGCTAAGCAGATCATTTCCGTTAGCCAGACTTATTGGTTGATTCCATCCAAATGGACCCGGAAAATTTCCATTCTTATCAGACATATAAACATCCCAGGTCGAGCCACAAGTACTGTCTGTAAGGGCCGCACTGAAGAATACGTAGGGGCTATTTCCAAGGCAACTGTCACTATTGAGGTTAGTAAAAGTGCAGGTTATAGGATGGTTAATGCTATCATACGTTCCGTAAAGGGAAACATCATCAATGCCTAATGCAGATGTATCGTGACCGGATGCGTTTTTATTTATCCAACGGAACCCAAAACGGAGGTCTTCCACATTATTGAATGCAGGGTTGGTAATAGTGGTGTACTGCCATTTGTGGCGGTTGTTAAGTGTGTTTCCCGTTTGTGTCCACGGGCCGCCATTTACACTATAATAAACGGATCCGTAAGCACTTGCCGAGCCCT